>DASRHX010001022.1:0-4024 GCA_035650295.1 Bryobacteraceae bacterium
AAAATTCTGCCCGCCAATCGTGCCGCGGTCGACCATGTATGCGATGTAGCGGCTGCGTGAAATCGAGATCGTCACGGGATCGGAAACGAAGGTTTGCTCGAAGGCATCAGTCGCTGCTGCCCTGAGGACTCGAGTTCCAGCAGGCGCATTGGTCCACACAAATTGGTACGGGCTGGCCGTGTCCTGGCCCAATGGCAGCCCATCCGCAAAGAATTCCACTTTAGTAATGCCGCCATCCAAATCGTTGGCTGCGGCTTCAATCACGATATTCGTGGGAAGCAAGAACTCAGAGTTATTGGCCGGCGCTAAAATGGAAATCGCCGGTGGGGCGTTTGTCGCCTCGACAAGGACAGCTTCCGAGACGGTCGCTCCCAGGCTGTTGTCGATGGCGCGCGCCGTCAGGAAAAAGCCGCCGAGCGGGATATTGGTCCACGTGAAGTGAAAGGGAGACGATGTCACTTCACCGAGCTTGATGAGGTCCGCGAAGAATTCAACCCGGCGAACCGCGCCATCGGCGTCCGTGACACTGGCTTGGAGTTCAATCGGATTGAAAGCGTTGAAGGTGAAGCCATATTCGGGCGCGACGAGACTGACAGTCGGCGGGGAATTGATGCGGCTGGCGAATCCTGGAGAAACCCCGGCTGCGAACCAGTTCAACGGTTCGTTGCCATAGTTGAATGTGATGGCCCGCTGAAGGCTCGCGCCGAAACCATCCGCTTCAGCAGGCCAGGGATCGCCATCGGAGTAGTTGACGCGGTCAATGAGAATTGCCGGGTACGTTTCGAAATCCGGCCCCGGCGTCGTAATCAGAGTGCCGGGCTTCACCAATTCGACGCTGTCGCCAGCATTGTCGAGCCGGCCGCTGAATGGTCCGAAGAGACGCACCCCCGGAGGCATTTCATAGATGGCCAGGAAATTCGAGCGCGCGAAGGAATTCGTGGCCGGATCGATACCCAGCACGAGCACGCGTTCGCCGGCTGCGATGGTCGTATCGGGGAAGGTGAACGATACAGCATCGCGCAAGGCCCATCGATTCAGGGACACCGGTGATGACGATATATTTTCCAGCTCGACGTACTCGTAATCGTCGTCATCGCCAGGCAGGTCAGGTGGGTGATAATTGATTTCACTGATCACGATTGGGCCTATCTCAGGGCCAGTGTTGGACGATCCGAAAGTTGCTGCATTCAAGCGCGCGAAGTCCGTTTCCTGACTCGTGAAGACAATCCCATAAGAATGACCATCGTTTGGACCGTAGCGCTGGCTCAATCGATACGCGTTGTCGTGCGAGAGAAACACACGTCCGCCACGGTCAAGATCGAGCGAGAAGGGCAACGCAGCCGCATTCACGGACCAATAACCACCGGCCGGAATCGTTGTGCCCGCTGGGATCTGGTACTTCTGAAGCGAACCTGGATCGTCGCTGAGCCACCAGCCAGCAATTACGATCGGCGCGTCGCCGAAATTGAAGAGTTCGATGTCCGGCGACAGTTCGTTGAAGCGCACGTTCGTGATGGCCAGAAAATTAGGAGCTTCAGGCGAATCACTTCCGGGAAAAGTCACGATCGTGCTGGTACCGTCGGGCAATCGGCCTTCGGAGATATCGGCAGCTTGCGCGCCATAAGTGACCACGTTAATCCGCGAAAGGTCGGGCGCGCTCAACACGATCCATTCACCGCTTCCACTCAGGCGGAAATCAACGTGCCGCGCGTTTTGCGCGGGATCTTCGTCCGCGATGAATTGCCGAAAGCCGCGCGCTGCAATGAAGCTCAGATCGACGATGCGGGTGATGGCGGGATTGTTCGTGCGATCGGAAAGAAAAAGTCCGCCGAGGGCCACAGGGAGCGCTTGGGGGTTGTAGATCTCAAACCAATCCGGACCGCTGGTGGACGTGGCCATCCATTCGTTGATGGTCAACAGGGCGGGCGAACCCAACACGGCGGCCACGTTGACGCTGTTCTGTGAAGGCTCGCATAACACCCACGTTGGCGGAGAACCAACGCGGCCGATGGACTTGTCGACAATCTGTAAACCAAAGGTCACGGCATCGGTGAGTTGATAACCGCTGGGTGTCACGGCAAACAGCGCAACGGTTTGCCCGTCGTTGTCCAACGCGAAACCGGCATGCAGGCCGGGCGCGTTGGTCGCATCGTCACACCAAACCGTGAGATAACTCTGCGGGGGAATGGTTGTTCCGGGCGGGAAGATGTATCTTCCGGGGACTTCGGGATTGTCGCTCAGGCTGAACTGATCGAGCGGTTGCGGGACTCCCGAGTTGTTGAACAACTCGACGAAATCCGGCGCGTACCCGGCGTTCAGGACGGATCCGGTATTCTCCGCCATGATTTCATTGAGACGAACTGCGCCGGGGGAGGGTGGGACACGCGCGTCGAGAGAGAGACCGAAGATGACGTCATTTCCTGCCGTGACAGCCTGATGTACCTCGGCCGCAATTACATTGACGCCGCGCCGCAGTGCCACGCCGGGCAGCGTGAAGGGCCCTTCATACACAGCGTCGTTCACGCTGCGATTAGCGGGCGTCAGGTGATTCGCCGTGCCCATCGGCATGCCCATGCGTGAAATTTCGAAGCCGTTCAAATAAATAATCACGCCGTCGTCGATGACCTGCCGCAGGCGAAGCGTGACCCCGGGCGTGTCTCCGTCAAAGGTGAATTGATGCCGGAAGTAAACTGTAACGTAATTACTCCGGACGAGCACGGTGCGGATTGGCTCGGGCAACGGACCCGTATCGTCACCGAGCAAAGGCGCCCCTTGTGGCCAGGAGCTGTCGTCAAAGGCGGGCTGATTCCAGTTCGCCGGCGCATTGGTTCCGAAATTAAGATAGCGCCAGAAGGTCGAGGCATTCAACGCCACCAGCGGCACCGTCACCGGCGTTGCGCCAAAAACGAAGGAGGATTCGCTGCTCTCCAGCGAAGGATGGTCCTGCGCATCGAAGTAAATGAATTTCCAAAAGTACGTTTCGCCAAACGCAAGCTGATCAAATGGAATCGGAAACGTCGTGAGCGCGTTCGTGCTCGAGACGCGCACGGCGGGGTTCGTATACCCACCCTGCGCGTGCCGAATGATCCAGGTCGTTTTCGTGTGCGGCGAAGGATTGCCCGTGTTGCTGTGTGCGTAAACGGAGGCTCGAAGCTCGGTCGGGGCAACCGCGCCCGACCCGTTCACTGGCGAAAGGGCCGTCGGCTGAAGCGGACGATGGAAAACTCCAAGGCCAAGTTGTTGATTCACGCTGGTGATCCGTTGGCTGGCAAAACCTTGCAGAGAGGTCCAGCCGTTGGTTGGAAAATTCTGCGGATGCAGCAAAGTATTGTTAAGGATAAACAGCTTCTGCCTGTACTCGTCCCGGAAAGCTTTATAGAACGAGTCCTTCACCCAATGCGGGCCGCGCAACGGGTCTGGTTGCGGGTTGACCTGTTCGTCCCAGAAAATCGTTTGCGGCGGATTGTCGAATTCGCTGTCGAGGTCCCAGGCAACCATGCACCAGCGGCCATCGCCTTTGCGCCAGAGAAAATAATTGTGCGTGGCGTTGTCGAACGGCCCGCTCCAGTCGCGAATGGCCATGTATGTTAGCGTCATGTCGACGTCGAAATTAGCGGTCAGAAACGCACGTACCCCCGGCACGTTTGGATTCGGAGCGATCGGCAAGTCGCCACGCGACTGCCAGAGCCCGGCGAGAAGTTGTTCCACTTCGTCGCCGCCTTTCCAGCCATGGACCTGCGAGGTGTAAGTCCATTCGCAGCGCTGGCGGACTGTCCAGCCGGGCTTGGCCGGAGGCAGGGCGCAATTGCCGATGAAGTAAGGACCTTCACCGCTCCCGAAATAAGCCGCGGTGCCCTGGCCGGTGCCTGTTTCAAAAGGGATCACGCCGGTGGCTTTGAAGATGCCGCCAATGGTCTCAAGCGGCCGCCCGGGGTAACCCGCGGCCTGATCTTGAATCCAGCGTTCGTAAAGCGTCTCGTCCACTTCATCCTGTTGCAAGCGACGCAACAGAGCATTGTTGTTG
>DASRHX010001023.1:0-13039 GCA_035650295.1 Bryobacteraceae bacterium
CGAACACCTCGGCCTTCGAGGGCACATCGAGATTTACGCCGACTGCCGCCACGCGTCCGTCCGCGAGGTACACGTCGCACACCGCATCGAGCCCCGAGGCCGGATCCATCACGCGCCCGTTCCGAATCGCCAGCATCGTTCCGCTCACGACAACACACGCTCCAAAACCGCCATCCGCACGAATACCCCGTTTTCCACCTGGTTCAAGATCACCGACTGCTGGGAATCGGCTACCTCCGAGCTCAACTCCCGCCCACGATTGATCGGACCCGGATGCATCACCATCACATCAGGTTTCGCCAGCGCAATATGTTCTTGCCGCAGCCCATAAAATCCGAAGTATTCACCCGCTGGAAACGTCGTTTCAAACTGCCGCTCCAATTGCACGCGTAGCATCATGATGACGTCGGCGTTGCGGATGGCATCGTTCATGCGGTAAGTCAGCTTCACGCCTTTGGCGAGGCGCCCCAGCTCGTCCGGCAATAACGTCGGCGGCCCGCACAGCACAACCTCCGCGCCGAATTTCGCCAGCAGGTGCACGTTGGACCGAGCCACGCGGCTGTGCGCGATATCGCCAATGATGGCCACCTTCAGTCCTTCGAGCGATTGGCGGTGATCGAGAATGGTCATCGCATCCAGCAGCGCCTGCGTGGGATGTTCATGCGTGCCGTCGCCCGCGTTGATGATGGGAATTGGCAGGTGCCGCGCCAGAAAATGCGGCGCTCCCGAGGCCGCGTGGCGCATCACGATGGCGTCGGGCTTCATCGCCGCCAGCGTGTTCAGCGTGTCCACCAGCGACTCGCCCTTGCTGACGCTCGAAGCAGCGACGGAGATCGAAACCGAATCCGCGCCCAACCGTTTTGCCGCAATCTCAAAGCTCGTCCGCGTGCGTGTCGATGACTCGAAGAACAACAGCACCACCATTCGCCCGTGGAGCTGATCCAGCTTCTTCGCCGGCGTCTGTAGCTGTTGAAACTCCTTGCCCCGCCGCAGGATCCACTCGATCTCTCCGCGGCTTAAATCCTCAATGCCGAGCAACCCGGCGCGCAGTCCTTCCAGCGCCGTTGTCATGCCTCAGCCCTCGACTTTCTCGACAAGCAGAACCTTCTCCAACCCGTCGATTTCCTGGAACTTCACTTCGATAATTTCGATCTCCGACGTCTGTACGGTGCGGCCTACGTAGCGAGCCTCCACCGGAAGCTCGCGATGCCCACGGTCGATCAACACCAACAATTGCACTCGCGCCGGGCGGCCATGATCGAACAGCGCATCGAGCGCGGCGCGAATCGTCCGCCCCGTGTAGAGGACATCGTCCATCAGGATGATGTCGCGCCCCACCACCGAGAACGGAATCTCGGTCGCGTTCACAACGGGGGTCTGCGACACGGTGGACAAGTCGTCGCGATAGAGATTGATGTCGAGAATGCCCACCGGAACATTGCGCTTTTCGAGAGATTGAATTTTGGCCGACAACCGCTGCGCAAGCGGAACGCCGCGCCGCCTGATGCCAATGAAAGCCAGCTTGTCCAGATCGGCCGTCTTTTCCAGGATCTCGTGTGCCAGGCGCACCAGCGTCCGGTCGATCTCGGAAGCGCTCATCAATTGGGCTTTTTCGCGAGTTTCAGGCATGGCTCAAACGGACCAGCGTAGCATAGGCGTCCGGCTCGGCCACGGCTCTACTTAACGTCTAAAACCGCTTCATCCGCCCGCGGATGCGCTTGGCGAGTTTCTCAATCTCTTCCGTTTTTTTGATCGCCGCGAGCGACAGGACGTTTTTGTCGTTCTTTTCCAACTCCATCCGCAGTTCCTCGGACAATCGCATCAATTCGGCAGCGTCATCGAGCGACTTCTTGTGATCGTCCTTCAGAATCGCGTCAACTTGTGACTGCTTCAGCTTGGGGACCGGCTCTTCGTGCGGACGCAATTGCGCATACGTCAGCAGCCCCGCGACCGGCAGAGCGCCCAAAGCGATCGTGACTCGCAAAATCAGGGGTTTCATGGGCTGTTGCTATCATAGCGGGTTATGCCTCAGGACACTCCCACCGGCGATGTAAACATCGGCATTGTTGGCTTGGGCAACGTCGGTTCGGGCGCTCTCAGCATCCTCGCCGGAAACGCGACCCAGATCGCTCAAAAGCTCGGTTTTCCCCTGCGCGTGCGTTCCGTCTGCAGCCGTTCGGTGGCTACCAAGGAAATGCCCGCCGAACTCTCTGGTGTTACGCGGACAACCGATTGGCGCGATGTCGTCAACGACCCGGAGATCGACATCATCTGCGAATTGATTGGCGGTACGGGCGCCGCCGCCGAGGTGATTGACGCTGCCATCGCCGCCGGCAAGAGCGTTGTCACCGCCAATAAGGAACTGATGGCACTACACGGTGCAGCCATTTGGGAGAAGGCCATTGCAGCCGGAATCAACCTCGCCATGGAGGCCAGCGTCGCGGGCGGCATCCCGATCCATACGGTATTGCGCGAAGGTATCTCCGGCGACCGCATCAAGGCTCTCTACGGCATTCTCAATGGAACGAGCAACTATATCCTTACCGAAATCGAGCGCTACGGAACGTCGTTTGCAACCGTCCTCGCCGACGCCCAACGGCTGGGCTATGCGGAAGCCGATCCCAGCGCCGATATCGATGGCTTCGACGCCCGTTCCAAGCTTGCCCTGCTCGCCGCGCTCGCATTCGGCGAGCAGATCACGCCGTCGGATATCTACACCGAAGGCATTCGCCGGCTGACGCCGCTCGATTTCCAATACGCGCATAAGCTGGGCCACACCATCCGCCTGCTGTGCGCCGCGCGGCAAACGGAAGAGGGCCTGCTGCTTAGCGTGCGTCCAGCGCTCATTCCCAGCGAGACCATTCTCGCGAGTGTCCAAGGCGCCTACAATGCCATCTGGGTTCGCGGCGAATACGGCGCCGACACGTTTTACTACGGCCGCGGCGCTGGCCCGCACCCTACCGGCGTGGCCGTGGTAAGCGATCTCATGCGCGTCGCTCGCGAGATCCGCTCAGGCTCGCCCGAACGCGTGTCGCCGTTTGCACACGAGCGGCTCGGCGCCTACATGCCCATCCCCATCACGCTGCAGCGCCGCGCCTGGTATCTACGTTTCCTCGTCCACGACCGCCCCGGCATCATCGCCGCGCTCGCAAACATTCTCGCCAGTAAGAACGTGAGCCTGGACGCCGTCTTGCAGCTTCCCTCCGAAACGAAGGAGAATCTGCCCTTCGTCATTACGCTCGAAACCACATCCGAACGCGATGTGCGCGACGCAGTGGCCCAAATGGCCGCGCTCGACTTCCTAAAGGAGCCACCGCTCGCCCTTCCGATGGAGACTTCGCTATGAGACTGGCTGCCTTTGCTCTGCTCGCCGCCATCCCTGCCTTCCCACAAGTTGCCCTCGAGGCCAACAAGGGTTACCGCACGGAAGAGGGACGCGCCCGCGTCGCCGCCACTCTGGGCGCGCATGATCGCGAGGCACGCCAGAAGCCGCGTGAACTGATTGCTCGGCTCAATCTTGCGCCAGGAATGACGGTCGCCGACATTGGCACGGGCGTTGGCTTCATGCTTCCGTATCTCGCCGAGGCGGTGGGTCCGGCGGGCAAGGTGATCGCCGAAGATATCTTTGCCGACTTTCTCGCCAAGGCAAAGGAGCACGCCGCCCAGAAAAAGCTCTCCAACGTGACATTTATCTATGGCGACGAACGTTCCACCAAACTCCCGGCCACCTCGACCGACATGGCGCTGATCCTCGACGCATACCACCACTTCGACTACCCCGCCGAAATGCTGGCCTCGATCCATGCCGGTCTCAAGCCCACTGGCCGGCTGGTAATTGTCGATTTCTACAAACGTGGCTTCCGCGACCCTGCCCACATCCGCCTCGACGATGACGCCGTTGCCGCTGAGATTCAGCAGCACGGCTTCGTGCTCGTCGACTCGAAGCCCTTCACGGAGAATTCACAGTATATGGCGGTGTTCCGAAAGAAGTAGCGGAATGCGCTCCGCCTTATTGGGCCCGCATAACCTTTCGGCTCACCTGCATGTAGAATTTTCAACGATTCCTGTAATTTATTTCGGATTAGTCTGATATTTTTCTTTGCTACGCGCTCTGGGTGAAGTCGTCATTCTCCCACTGCGGACGGCCATGATTGCGGCACGCCTATGCAAAAGAAGCCACTTAGCCTGTCGTATCGGGTGAACGACGGGGTGACCGCTCGGGTATTCCACCGAGGCAATCGGTTTGGTACGATTCGTGCCTTAGTTCCGTCCAGCCGATCTCGGCGAATTCAAATTGGATCGAAAGGATTACAGAATGCGAAGATTAGTTTCACTGCTTGCACTGGTGTCGGTATTCTCGATTGTGGGATTCGCCGCGAGCTGGTCGGGGACCCTCCTCGACGCTAGCTGCTATAACACACAAAAATCGGCAGATACCTGCATGGCCACGAGCAAGACCACTGCATTCGGCGTCATCGATACCGCGGGCAAGTTCTACAAGCTGGATGCGAAGGGAAATTCACTAGCGACGGCTGCGCTCAAGAATCGTGCCGACCGTGCCGCCGACCCCGCCAATCCAAGTGCTGCCAAAGTCAGCGCAACGGTTACTGGGACGGACAAGTCCGGAACGATTGAGGTCGAATCGATCGACATAAAATAGCCGGCGCTTAACCGGCCGGGAGCTGGTTGCGCTTGAGGTGCCCGGCTCCCGGTTGAACAACTCGGAGAAATCGAAATTAGCTGCGCGGCGGCGCAGTGAAATTGTCGATTTTTGTGGGTGAATATCGAGTCCTGTCGTGGTAGACTGAAATGGCGATGGGATTACGCGTTTCCCCTCGGTTGCTACAGCCGTTTCTTTTCTCTCCGTTGGTGGGACTCCTGGTGGTCACTGCAAACTGCCAAGCGCCCGAGTACGAAGTTCTGCGCGAACCCAAGCCAGTCGAACGAAAGGCCTTGGCCGAGAAATTCGTGGCCGAGCGTCTCAAGTTGTGGCAACACCGCTTGAACTTGGAAGGCTGGAAGATTCGTGCGAATCTTGTGCGGGCAGCCGACCTCCGGCCGGGTACCCTGGGCAATATTCGTTGGGACGCGAATAAGCGCCAGGCAACCATAAAGGTGATGCGTGTTGAAGAATACCCTGTTCCTCTTCACACCATGCTCGACGATATGGAATTCACGATAGTGCATGAGCTGCTTCACCTCGAGCTCTCCGCGCTGCCGCGAAGCGAAGCCAGCCGCAGCGACGAGGAGCACACGATCAATCGCTTGACGAAGTCGCTGATCAAGTTAGAGCGCGGCTACTAGCCCGGCTGCTCACCCACGCCAGCCCACGCCAGATGATCGGGCGTTTCCAGCCAGGGAATTGACTCCCAAAACCGAGCGTCAGGTAACGTTTCATTGTATGTGTGCTTCCAGCCTCCTTTTCGACTGATTGAAAACAATGGCTTAATTGATTGCTTCACCATGGCTTCACTTGATTGAAATCAGTTTTTAACCCAGCTTGACTAAGCTCGACGTGAGGTGCCATATGAGGTACGCGAACGTTGTCGCAAGCTGTGTTCTTTCGCTGCTGATTTCGATGTCGGCGTGGGCCCAAACAGGCCCGACAGGTGGCTTATCAGGAACTGTCAAAGATCCGACCGACGCTGCCGTTCCGGATGCAGCGGTAGAGATTAAGAATACTGAGACCGGCCTTTCCCGCAAGGCGAAATCAAATGCTGAAGGTCACTGGGAAGTGCGATTCCTCCCCACCGGCCGATATCAGGTTCAAATCGAAGCGAATGGCTTTCAGAAGCTGATTCAGACTGACCTTCTCGTTGAGGCCGCCGTGTTGGCCAACATCCCAGCTCGCCTCCAGGTGGGACCGCTAACCGAAGCCGTAACGGTTGTCGGCGAGGTCCCACTTATCGCCATCAACACTGCGACAACGTCGCGCCAGATTGACACACGCGAGTTGCTGCAAGTACCGACCTCGACGCGCAGCTTTACCCACTTGCTTTCAGCCGAACCTGGCGTGAGTTCCGATCTGCCGCCCGCCCTGGTGAACGGGACCGGAAACATCTCGCCGTCGGTGAATGGATTACGGACCACCTCAAACAGCATTCAATTTAACGGCATTGACGCTACCAATCTGTCGAGTAATGAGGGCTCGCTGACTGACAACATTTCACCAGCGCCAGAAACGCTGGAGGAAGTTAAGCTCCAAACGAGTCTCTACGATGCCTCCGTCGGGCGGTCGGGCGGCGGCAACTTTCAGCTCATCACTCGCAGTGGCACGAATGAGTTGCATGGGTCTGCCTACACCTTCATCCAGAACGAAGCCTTCAATGCGAACGACTTTTTCTACAACCGCGATGGGATTGACAAGCCGAGAGCGCGACGATACGAAGGCGGGTTCACCGTTGGTGGGCCCATTTTAAAGGACAAGATCTTCCTCTTCGGCGGATATCAGCGCACGAACGCGGAGACTGCGTTCGTGCCGACGGCGCAAAGCCTCTCGCATCTACCGAACGCTCTGGACCTGATCACGGGCGAGCGAACGGCTCAAAATCTCTTCAACGCCTTCCGGCAGGCGAATCCGAATTCCACTTTGGCGAACGTGTCGGAAATCGACCCGTTCGCCGTGCGAATCTTGAATCTCAGGAATCCGGTAACTGGGGACTACATTGTCACCGGGCCTTCCGGCAAACCCAGGATCAGCACGTCCGCGGACGCTGCCGGCAACCCGCTGACGCTGGTTAGGAACGTCGCTCCTGCATCATTCCAGCAGGATCAATTCACAATCAAACTGGACGGTCAGCTGTCGGCACTGAACCGCTTGAGCGGAGTCTTCTTCCTCAGCAACTTTCCGGGGTTCGATCCCTTCCCCGATCCTTTCAGCCTAACTTCCCCGTTTACATTGAAGCGGAATGACCGGGCGCGATCGTTTTCACTTACAGACATTCACGCTTTCGGCGGGAGTCTGACGAATGAGGCCCGGTTTGGCCTGTTCCTCTTAAACAATACTCGCTCCCTGGACGATCCATTCCTCGACCTTACGAACGAGTCCATTGGGCTGAACAACCCAGCCACTGCCTTCGACAATCGTCCCGCAACCCAGCGTCTCGGGCATTTCATATTCCGTGGCCCTCGTATTTCTTTCGGGGGGCCGAATGATGCTTTTAATACCCGGGATCAACAAAGTTATAGCGTCTCCGATACCCTTTCCTGGTTCCATGGCAAGCACAGTATTCGTTTAGGAGGGGAATGGAAACGTCACCGCTACGACACTGATCTTCCCGAGGAGCAGGGTGTCGAGTTTGAGAAATTTGCGAGCTTTGACCAGCTCTTTCGCGGTCTTGCCCAGGAAGCTGATACCCAATTCGGGATCACGCAAAAGTCGTTCCGAATGCACGACCTGAGTTGGTTCGTTTCGGATGATTGGAAGATTACACAGAAGCTGACACTCAATCTCGGAGTCCGCTGGGATTGGTTCGGATGGCCTACTGAGCGTGACGGGCGCATTGGCAACTTCGACTTTGCAGCCCTGACCAACGCGGAGAACCCGACGAACGCCTTCCTGGTGCCGAGCAACGTGCAATCGACAGGGTTCAGCGCCATCGACGGAGCGGTTGCCACGGCAATCAAAGCCGGGAACAAACACACGTTGAACGGCCAGGATCTGAATAACTTCCAGCCGCGTTTTGGCTTTGCATACAGTCCGTTTAAATCCGGCCGCACGGTCATCCGCGGTGGCTATGGCATCTTCTTCGACCGGCCATCAGCAGCGTTTATGAACACCGTGTTCAGCAACTATCCCTTTCTGCGGGAGAGCGAGATCACGGCTCCAAGCGGCCGAGTCCCCATGCAGAGGGCATGGTCGCAACAGGACCCGAATCTGCCGTTCAACCAGTATTTGCCTATGCGAGTTGTCTTCACGGGAGGTGCTGCTGGAAACTACCAGCTTCGCGACAACACGCCCGTCACGACTCAGGCCGACGGGACACCCAATCCCAACGATCCGGCGACGGGGCTGCCTTTCCGTGGCAACATCGCCGAGACGTTCGAGTTCCGGGCAATTGATCGGGACCTTCGCACGCCTTACATTCAACAGTGGAATTTTGGGGTGCAGCATGAGGTGGTCAAAGATCTGATGATCGAAGCCCGCTATGCCGGTACCAAGGGTACGAAGCTTCTCCAGGGGATCGCGTTCAACCAAAGCTTTGACTTGAATGATCCTGCGACTCCGGACTATGTGTTCGACCGGCTCAATCGCGCTTACGCCGCCGGTGGCGCCCCGCGCGGAGCTCTGAATCAAGGCGCAACGGCCCGTGAGCGTGGACTTGGAAGAGCGTTTGGCTTCACTGATCCGCTGACCGGCCTCGTCAACATGAACTTTGGCGCACCCGCTACAACAGCCACGACGAGCGCGGTCATTCCTTTCGAGTCCCGCGGTGTCGTTCTCGGATTCAATATTCCGGAAGCGCTCATACTGCAGTCGAGCGGGAACTCCATCTATCATGGAGCCCAGTTTGGTCTGACGAAGCGATTTTCCCACGGCTTGCAATTTCGACTTGCCTATACATTCTCCAAAGCAATGGACTACTCCTCAGTTGACCCTGGGTCAACAGCAGGCGGCGGCCGTCCGGATGTGCCGAACGCCGGTTTCGTGCTCCAAGGTGATCAGCGCAATCCCCGATCAAATCGCGGCGTCTCTGACTTCGATCGATCCCACCGATTCTCGCTCAGCTATTCCTATGCGATACCTACATTCGGATCGGCGTCACGGCTTGCGGCAGGCTGGCAGTTTTCGGGTTTTGTCCAGGCTCAGAGCGGCGCGCCGTTCTCAATCTTCTACCCCGAACCTGAGGCCGCCACGCCTGCGGCTCTGGCCAATGTCACGACCGGATCCGGAGGACTCTTCCGTTTGGGCTTCGGCCGGCCAAGTCTTGCGCCTGGCGCCACACTTGAAGATCTCCGCCGAAGCGCCCCCGACATCACAACCGCTTATTTCAACCGCGACGCTTTAGCGTCTCCAGGTGGGGGCTTTGGTAACCTCGGGCGCAACCCTCTGCGCGGTCCAAGACAGGTTCGCTTTGATGTCGCCCTATCGAAGGAGACACGATTGACCGAGCGGGTGAACCTGGAGCTTCGATTCGAAGCGTTCAACTTGCTGAACAGTGTCAATTTCGCACTGCCCTCGGGAGATATGGCTGATTCGGAATTCGGTCAGATTACGAATACCGTGGGCGGTCCGAGAAGCTTGCAGCTTGGGGGGCGTATTCGCTTTTAGGCTAATCCGGTACTGCTGACGAGACCAATTGAGTTCCGCTTAACGCCGGCGCGAACAGCCCGTGGACATCATGATGTCGCTCTTGCCGGACATAATGCTGCAACTCATGGAACGCGACCTTAGCTAGCGCGCGGCCAAATCGTTCGGACCCGGCCACGCCGCCCAATGTATGTTGGATGTTTGATACGTACAGATCAATCGCCGGCAGTACACGACCATCGGCAGTAAAAGCTAACCCCAATGCCCCTTGATATCTGGCTGGCGCATGGCTTCGGATAGAGATCCGAATGCACTTCGCTAACGAACGCTTCCGGTCTACCAGACGAAAAGTCGAGCCCGAAAGGAGGCTCAGTTCCTTATCAAACGCCTTCGCCGTCTGGTTGTCTATGCGAACGCGATCATCCAGGCAGATATCAACCAATTGGTCAGGGGATGACGCCCAGATCAAAGGTATCGTAAAAAGCGCAAGCCCGAAGGGTTTCATTGCAACCGTTCTGAAACAATACAGCCCGTTCGATTGTAGTCAAGTTGTAACAAAAAGCAAGGGCCCTGGGACATGAGTCGAACCCGTTATCGGCTGTACGGCGGTTGCTCTCTAGTGACAAAGTGGCGGCAATCGTTGAGCGAATGGCAAAGGTTGCAGTATAATGTGGAGGCAACGACCACAACTTTCTGAAATCAGGTGAGTTAAAAACGGAGAGGTGGCTGAGTGGTCGAAAGCAGCGGTTTGCTAAACCGTCGTAGGCCTTTAAAGTCTACCGGGGGTTCGAATCCCCCCCTCTCCGCCAGTTCCCAATCAGTTGTCGTCGACTTAGCCTCTCGCCTACACTTCAGTTTTAGTGCACCTACCGATACTCACTTGTCGGATTTATCCGGGCTCGCTACCCGCATTTGTGCATGAGCCGTCGCTCCTCGAAACTCGGGAGGATGGGCGTGCCGTTGCCCGGTTTGCAAGACCAAATACCCCCGCGATCTACGTAACTTGACCTATTTGTGAAAGGTGATTCTGCCGATAAGAATTCATCATGAAGTTTTCCAGGGAAAGCCTCTCTACCCTCAGCAACACTGAGGTCGTCCTTCTCCAGGACGAGAATCGCCAGTGGAACAAGAACCTCCGTCAACGCATGGCCGACCTTGTGGACAGCCGGATGGCACAACAGATCAGCTACGAAGAGTACACGGCCACGCGCAAGGCGACTAAAGACGAAGCGGCCGAGTGCGAGGAACAACTGACCGTGCTGCGGATGGAAATGGCGCGCAGAGACCGGTAGCAACCGGTTGCGGCTCCCCACACTAACCTTCAAACACTAACCTTCAAACGCCCCTGTACGCGTCAATCTCTCTGAGATATACTCCTTCGACAACCTGTGAAGGGTGATAACCAGACTCGTTGATCCGAAAAGGGGTGTGTTTCATGCTTGATTCTTCCTTCCGCCGTTTTGCGGCCTTTAGCGCTCTCGCCTTCTTGTTCTTGGCGCCGGAAAAATCTCAGGCTCAGGTCCTGAAGGGCCAAATTCTGGGCACAATCACAGATCCGTCCGGCGCGGTTGTGCCCGGCGTCAAGGTAACGATCACCGAAACGCGCACCAACTTCGTTCGCACCGAAAATACAAACGACTCCGGAAACTACTTCTTTGTCAATCTCGACCCCGGCGACTACAGAGTGGAGGCCGAAAAGACCGGCTTCAGCAAGAGCCTGCGCAGCGGAGTTGAACTGCTGCCCAACACGACCGCCCGCGTCAATTTCGAACTTTCTCCCGGAACTGTCACCCAGACCATCGACGTCAGCGCCGAGGCCGCGCCCCTGTTGCAAACAGACCGTGCCGACACTGGCGGCAAAATCGAGCAGAAACAACTCCAGCAAATGCCGTTGCTCTTTAACCGCAACTATGCCGGGCTGCTCGTGCTCGTTCCAGGCGTGGGGCGGCCGTCACGCCAGCACTCGGAGTTCTACAACTCACACGATTCGCTATCGGTTCGCGTCAATGGCCAGGGCCGCCAGTTCAACAATTTCCAGATTGAAGGAATTGAGAACAAGATCGACAATGGCAATCTGACGGCGCTCGTACCGCCTGCCGAGGCGATTCAGACGGTTGATGTATCGACTTCCAACTTCGACCCCGAGTTCGGCAATGCCGGCGGCGCGGTTACGAACGTCACCTTGCGTAGCGGCTCGAACGACTATCACGGCAGCTTGTTTGAGTTCCACCGTAACGAGAATATTCAAGCGCGCAATACCTTCGCGGTTAGTAAAGCGCCTACCGTCTACAACCAATTTGGCGGCACGCTGGGCGGACGCATCATTCGTGACAAGCTCTTTTTCTTCGCCGACTATCAAGGCAGTCGCGACCATTTGGGCCAGGTCAATCGGAACAACCTACCTGGAGCGGCATTCCGCAACGGCGACCTGAGCGATCAGGGAGCGGCGCGGGGCGATGCTCGCGCGATCATTTATGATCCGCTCACGGGGAATGCCGCGACGGGCGCGGGCAGGACCCCATTTGCGAACTACCTCATCCCACAGAACCGTATCAGCCCGATTTCGCGCCGTATCCTGGGCTTCGTGCCGGCTCCTAACCTCGTCGCGCTCGAGGGTCAGGTAAATTTCCAGCAGAATAACGTCCGCATCAAGACGCTCGATCAGACCGACTCTAAGGTGGATTGGGTCGTGAGCAGCAACGATCGGTTGGCCGTTCGCTACAGTCTTCAGAAAGCGGTCGTGACCGACCACGGCCTCTTCGGTCCCGGCGGCATTTACGGCGGTTTCCGTAATGGCGGGTTCGCTGGAAGCGGGCCAGCACGCACGCAGTCGGCCGGTATCAGCTACTCAAAGGTGCTGACGCCTACGATCGTCTGGGAGTCGCGGCTAGGCGTCGTCCGTAATCGCAATGACGCTCTGAACGACGACTACGGCAAGAAAACTTCGGAAGAAATCGGCATCCGCGGGGTCAACCTCGATGACTGGACGAGCGGCCTCACCGAGATTCGCGTCAACGGCTTTGCCTCGCCATTGGTCGGCTTCTCACCTAGCTTGCCCTGGGCGCGCAGCGTGACCACGTTCGGCCTGGTGAACAACTTCTCCAAGGTGTTTGCCAAACACATCGTCCGTTTCGGCGTCGAATTGCGCCGTGAGCGCAACGACCTTCTGCAAACCCAAACGTTCAATCCGCGCGGCCGCTTCGAATACAACCCGGGCCAGACCGGCGATCTCGCCGACACCAAACGAAACTTCGCCAACGCTTTCGCGGCCTTCCTGCTGGATGTGCCCAGCCTGAGCGGACGCGATCTGCCGTTCGTATTCCCAGCGCGGCGCGAGTTGATCTACAACTTCTACTTCCAGGACAAATGGCAGGTGACGCAGAAGCTGACCATCGATCTGGGCGTGCGCCTGGAGCGCGAGCGTGGATCGCGTCCGCGCTTTGCCGGCGGCTACTCGAATTACAATCCCGCCAACAACACGCTGGAACTCGTTGGCCTGGGTTCGATTCCCATCAACATCGCGAACTCGAACAACAATTGGGGGCCGCGCTTCGGCATCGCCTATCGCCTGGACGAGCGCACCGTCATTCGCACCGGCTACGGCATCAGCTACTTTCCGCGGCGCATGGGACAAACCAACTTCCCAATCCTGCAGAACAACGGCTATCCCTCGGCCAATGCCCTGGTGCCGACCACCGTGACGATGACCACAGGCTTCCCGGCCTTTACTCCCGCCGTGTTCCCAGCGAGCGGGATCATCGAGAACGCGCCGCTCACCAATAACTACGG
>DASRHX010001024.1:0-5676 GCA_035650295.1 Bryobacteraceae bacterium
CGATCGGCCTGGGCCATTCTGGTTGAAATTTTGGGCGGTCCTTGTGGCTTCCCCCATTCCTTCTTTCCTTCTGCTCAGCAATTGGCCATTTCTAGGTCAGGCGATAATTGTTGGATTACCAATCGCGGCGCTCGTCTGGCATGCATTCGCTGATCAGTCCGAGTTTTCAAGAACGTTGAATCAAAGCCGACTCGCGTCTGGCCCGGGTGCTTATCGGATGGATCAAGAGGGTTAATATTGCCACGAGGGCAGATTACCACTGTTACCACGTTCTGACCCGTTCTCTTTCTCACTTGCAGAACACCCGCCGGTTGCGTTACGGTTCTCCCTACTGTGCCTGAGCTCGCTGTCGTCATTCCCACGCTGAATGAGAGGGACAATATTGAACCGCTGCTCGACCGTCTGCACCGGGCGCTGATCGACATCGACTGGGAAGTGGTGTTCGTGGACGACGATTCGACGGACGGCACTTGCGAGCGCATACGGGAGCTCAGTTATCGCGACTCGCGGGTGCGGTTGCTCCGCCGGATTCGGCGGCGAGGGCTGTCTTCGGCCTGCATTGAAGGCATGATGGCCACCACGACTCCTTACCTGGCCGTGATGGACGCCGACCTTCAGCATGACGAAACGCTCCTCCCAAAACTGCTGGCTGAGGCCAAAAGCCGGGAGCTCGATTTGGTTGTGGCAAGCAGGAACCTCGATCCCGGCGGCATGGGCGAGTTTGCGGCTCGTCGAGTGCGGCTCAGCAATCTGGGCGCGGCCATCGGCCGGCTGCTTCCAGGCGCCGCCCGTCTGACGGACCCGATGAGCGGTTTCTTCCTGATTGACCGCCGCTTTCTCGATCGCGTCGTCTACCGCATCTCAGGGATCGGCTTCAAGATCCTGCTGGATCTCGTTGCCTCTTCCCCCCAGCCGGTGCGATTTGCCGAACTCCCCTTCCAGTTCCGAAGCCGTCTCCATGGTTCAAGCAAGCTCGATCTCAGCGTGAGCGTCGAGTATCTCTACCTGATCGTGGACAAATTCATCGGAGATGTCATTCCTGTCCGCTTCGCTTTTTTCGTCCTGGCAGGCATACCTGGCCTGGCGATTCATTTGACGGCTCTGGCCGCGATGATGCGCCTCGGCGGCTGGCCTTTCTTTACGTCGAACGTCTTCGCCACCTGGCTGGCCATGACATTGAACTTCTTCGTAAACAATTGGTTTACCTATCGCGATCAACGCTTAAGTGGGTTGCGGCTCCTGCGCGGCCTACTGCTCTTCTACGCCGCTTGTTCGCTGGGCGCTCTGGCGAGCTTCAGCCTTGCGGAATTTCTGTACGAGAAGTCGGTTCCCTGGTATCTGGCGGGCCTGCTGGGAATGATGATCGCCTCGGTCTGGAACTTTGGTGCCAGTCGCATACTGGCCTGGCGGTCCTCCCGGGGGACGCGGCAACCGTACAAATAGGCTGGTACGACCCTTGATCCGCCCCTAGTACGCCGCAAGTTGCTGTAAAGTCGCCAAGTTCACGAACAATATCTGCGGTAAACCATTGTATATAATTCCACAATGACGTAGCATCTAAAATACTATGAGGGAAGTACAGAATTTCCGCGTCGCCTTCATGACGCGTCAGCGCCTGCTGCTGATGGGTCTGAAGGAAGTTTTGGCATCCGACGAACATCACGTCGGCTTGTGTGATCTGCCTACCGTCTCCGACCCACAAGCCTGGATCGAAGCGGCGATCGCTGAAGCGCCATCCGTAGTTATCATTGACTGCCTCAGTCGGCTCGCGTTCAAAACCGTAGAGGAGATCCGGCGCAGCCTGCCGAATGCCTATATTCTCCTCTGGATCATGGATGCCGATCTGACCCTGGCCCGAAAAGCTCTCGATCTCGGCGTCCGAGGCCTCGTCAAATCCGATATCGCGCCGGAATTGTTGCGGCGATGCCTGCAGCGCGTAGCGGAAGGCGAGATGTGGTTTGATCGGAACGTCACCGAAGGACTCATGAATTCCGTCGCCATTCAGCTCAGCCGCCGCGAGTACCAGCTTCTTGTGCTTGTTTCCAATGGACTCAGCAACAAGGAGATCGCCGACGCTCTGGTGCTGTCCGAAGGGACAGTGAAGTTCTATCTATCCCGTCTCTTCCGGAAATGCAGCGTCTCCGACCGGCTGGAGCTGGCGCTCTTTGGCCTGCGGCACTTCTTCCATAGCAGCCCCGATAGCGGTAGCGCCTTGGAACTCAGCGCTTCCCTGAGCGCTCGCCGTGTGCTTGTGGAGCAGACGCCTCACCGCCTCCAGGCCCGGTAACAAGAATGCGAGTGGGGCTGAAGATCCGGATCGGCAATTCTCCCAGGGTCCTCAGCCTGAACCTCCACGATCTCCCGCCTCGTTCAGAGGAACCCGAGTGGACCGGGAGTCCGATCGAGGTACCCGAATTCTGCCTGCTGCCGCCCGTGCGGCCCCGGCCGCTCAGCATTCTGTCTTCGGTAGTTGTCCACGGAACGACTTTGTGTGGGTTGCTGATAATCGCCCCGCTTCTGACCCCGGAGCCCCTGACCGAATACGCGGTCCGGATGGTTCCCAAAGAACAGATCGAATTGCGCCTGCCACTTTTCCTCCATAAACCGGTGGAACCGCCGCCGCCAGCCAAAACCGAGAGTGCGCCCAAACGGCCCCGGAAGCCGGAACCACCCGCAGCGAAAGCGGCAGTGGAGAGGCCGAAGATCCAGCTTCCTCCGCTTCGCCCGCAGCCTAAGACCGAACTCACCTTGCTGCAGCCTCTCGCGGAATTGAAGCCTGATCAGGTCGTGAATGTCCGCTTGCCGCAAGTCATGCAGTGGTCCGTGGTTCCCAAGGTCAGCAGGCCCCTGAAACGATTCGTAATGCCGGGGAATACAGTTCGGAACACGCAAGTTCCGCAACTGGAAGCCGCGCCAAAGCTCGACATGCCCAACAAGATGCCAGACGTGCGGGATTTGAAAATGACGGGCGAGGTGGTTTTGGATCGCCCCCCCGCATTGGCGGTGCCCCGCGCGACCACAATGCCGGTTCGGACGTTCGTTCCACCGAGAGCCGTTCCCGCGACGGCGCCGGCAGGTTTGGATATTCTTCAGGGCGATGACGTGAATATCGTGGCGATCTCACCTCAACCCGCAAACGCGATAGAGAGTTTAAGGCTGCCGCCAGGAAGTCAAATGGCTTCCATCCACGATGTCAAACGGCCGGAAGCCACGCAGCTCGGGACGAGTTTGGCGGCCGAACCCTCCCAGGGAGCGAACACTACGCCGGCAGAAGCGGGCACGGGGAGCAAAACGTCCCAAACAGCCACAGGCCAGGGACAAAGCGCCTCCGCGTCGCTCAACAATGGCGGAGGCAACACAAACACAAGAGGAGCAGGTACCCGCGATTCCGGTTCCTCCAAGCAACTGCCTGGCGGTCTTACGATTTCAGGCGGGCGGAGCACAGGACCGGGTACGGGATCCAACTCCACCACTCCTCCCGCAATTTCCGGACCCCTCGTTCCTATTCGCATCGAGCACCCCGAGAACAGAACATTTGATGTCGTTGTGGTGCAATCTTCCGCCACCATCGATGCGTCAGGCGCCGGGCTTCTATCCGGCTCCCCCATCTACACCGTCTATGTCCCCGTGCGGCCCACGCGGAGCTGGGTGATGCAGTATTGCATCCCGAAGGAGAGCGCGATCCAGCGCCGGCAAGGAATCGCGATCCAGCTCAGCAATCCGGCTCCGGTGAAAGCTCCCTATCCACGGCTGACGGTGATACCGCCGATCCTCGGAAACGACAGGATCACCCTCCACGGCTTTCTCACCGAGACCGGCTCATTCCGAGACTTGCGAGTTGTCGTCGGCGAGAAGTTAGCCGGGGAGTTGATGGTGTTGTCGCTCTTGAATCAGTGGACCTTCCGTCCGGCGACGCGCGATGGCCGGCCTGTGGAAGTCGAGATCGTCATGGTGATTCCTCGAGAGCGCGGCTGAGGGCCTCGCCCGTTTCCCCACCGTACGCCTCCGCGCTTCCTCCGCAGTCCCGCACTTCACGAATTCGCTTCATTTTTGACCCGACATGCCTTATCCTCTCCTCACTGAGGTGTGCTATGAGGTTGGTGTTCTCTCCCCTTTTGCTTGCCGCGATGTGCGCCGGAATCTGCGCCGCTCAGTCGGCGCAGTCGATTCAAGGGCTGGTGGAAGATGCTTCAGGCGCTGTCGTAGCCGGAGCGAAGGTCACAATGACCAATACCGGCACTGGAATATCCCGTAGCGCCGAAACCAATTCCGCCGGCCTCTACAGTTTCCAGCTCGTGCAGGTCGGCAACTACGGCGTGACGGTGGAGGCCCAGGGCTTCAAGACAGAGAGCGTTGCCAACATTCGCGTCGAGACTTCGGCGCAGGTCCGGCAGGACTTCAAGCTTGAGGTCGGCGCGCTCACGGAGAAAATCGAGATCTCGGCCAACGCCGTTCAACTCAATACCGAGAACGCCACCGTCGGCGGCGTCATCGAGAACAAGCGCATCATCGACCTGCCGATCAATGGCCGGAATATGGTCGGGCTGGCCGTCCTCGTTCCAGGAGTTCAATTTGGCGAACGCACGGGACGCGGTGACGGCCTCGGCGGATTTCCCATCCCCGGCTCCGGATTCTCCGTGTCTGCGAACGGGCAACGCGAAACGCACCAGGTCGTGTCGATCGATGGTGTCGACGCCAAGGATCCCCGCATCAATATAACGAACTTTGTTCCATCAATCGAAGCGATCGAGGAATTCAAGATCCAGACCAATGCCTTCACCGCGGAGTACGGCTTCGGCGGAGGAGCCAACGTCCAGATCACGATGAAGAGCGGCACCAACGACCTGCACGGCACATTCTTCGAGTTTGTGCGCAATGACATTTTCGACGCCGAGAACTACTTCCTGAACTTCGAGCGGGCGTCCAATCTCCCCCGCTTAAAAAAGGATCCATTACGCCGCAATCAGTTTGGCTTCGTCCTGAGCGGGCCTGTGTACATCCCAAAAATCTACAACGGCAGGAACCGAACCTTTTGGGCGTTCAACATGGAGTACCGCTTGGACCGGCTCACAAATGTCCAAAACGCTAACTTCGGGCTTGACACCTTCCGCCGCGGCGACTTCTCCGAAATATTGCGCCCCACACCGGTAGCCGGCAGTTCCACGCCCCGCAATCCCACCATAATCTTCGACCCCTACACAGGCCAACCCTTCGCCAACAACATCATTCCTACGTCGCGTCTCCATCCCGGCGCGCTGAACGTCTTGCGGACGTACCTGCCCACACCTCAATTCCGCCAGCCCGATCCGTTCGACTTTAATGCCACCGCCGGCGTTCCCCAGCCCATCGACGCCCATACCTACTTCGCGCGCGTCGATCACACGTTTAGCGACCACGACCGTATCTTCGGCCGGCTGGCTTGGGACCGCTCCAATCTCACGAGAAACAATATCAACCCTTTCCTGCCGGTCTTCGTGGACTCGAAGGTGACCAACCTCGCCTCGCAATGGATCCACACGTTCAGCGCAACCACCATCAATGAGTTCCGGTTCGGCTTTAACATTTCCGACGACCTCACGTCGAACCCGCGCACGGATAACACCTCGTTCGACATGGATTCCCTTGGAATTGGCCAGTTTCGCGTCTTCTCCGACGGAAATCGGAAGCTGACGCCTC
>DASRHX010001025.1:0-5182 GCA_035650295.1 Bryobacteraceae bacterium
CCGCGCAAGAACAGGCAAGAAATGGAATATGGATGGCCTTCGGCATGGGAGGTTCATCATTATAACGTCGGGTGGGAATAAGATAACGTCGGGCGGGAATAAGCTCTCGCCTCCGTGACATTATGGAATGGGAGGAAGAAGCATGCTCATTCAACGCGCTCCGGAGTTTCGTTGGTCCCAGATTTCGCCGAAGGAGGTCTACGTCAACCGGAGACGTTTCTTCGCGGCGGCAACGGGCGGGTTGCTCCTCTCAGCGGTGGATGTATGCGCGCAGAAGTTGGAGGGCGTGAAGAAGGGGTTCGTGACGCCGGGCGAAAAAATCAACCCGAAAGAAGATTCGACCACCTACAACAATTTCTACGAGTACGGAACGGGGAAGGGCGATCCGGTGCGGAATGCGGGAAAGTTGAAAACCCGTCCCTGGACCGTAAGTGTCGAAGGGCTGTGCGCGAAACCGAAAAAGTTCGACATCGATTCGCTGATGAAGGTTTCCGCGCTCGAAGAACGCGTTTATCGTATGCGATGCGTCGAAGCGTGGTCGGTGGTGGTGCCTTGGATTGGATATTCCCTCTCGGAACTTTTGAAGGCCGTCGAACCGGCCGCGAAGGCGAAGTACGTCGCGTTTGAAACTGCTTATGACGGCACGATGTTAAGAAGCAACCAAGCGGGCATTGAGTTTCCTTATCGAGAGGGCTTGCGCATGGACGAGGCGATGCACCCGCTCACGCTGCTTACGTTCGGTATGTACGGCGAGACATTGCCCAATCAGAACGGCGCTCCGGTGCGGATGATCATTCCCTGGAAGTATGGCTTCAAGGGAATTAAATCGATCGTGAAGATCAAGCTGGTGGAGAATGAGCCGCCGTGCACCTGGAAAGTCATGAACGGCCGCGAGTACGGGTTCTACTCGAACGTGAATCCGGAAGTGGACCATCCTCGCTGGAGCCAGGCGAATGAGCGGCGTCTAGGAGAGTTCTTCAAACGGAAAACCCTCATGTTTAACGGCTATGGCGACCAGGTGGCGTCACTATATGCCGGCATGGACTTGAAGAAGTTTTATTAGGTGCGACGCAAGTGGACCAAGGTGGCCGTGTGGGTGGCGTGTCTCACGCCGGCACTCTGGCTTGCTTACGGCGCTTTTACTAACAATCTCGGGACTAACCCCATCGAGGCCATCACACGCGGTACGGGCGATTGGACGCTGCGCTTTCTGCTTACGACGCTTGCCATCACTCCGGCAAGGCGTCTGCTGAAGCAGCCAGAGCTGATCCGCTTCCGCCGCATGCTCGGCCTGTGGGCATTTTTCTACGCATCCCTGCACTTGATGACTTGGGTTTGGCTGGACAAATTTTTCGATCCGGCAGAGATGTGGGCAGACGTCGTAAAACGGAGGTTCGTCACCGCGGGCATGGCAGGCTTCTTGTGCCTCCTCCCACTCGCTATCACCTCTACCAAGGGTTGGATTCGGCGGCTAGGCAAGAGCTGGCAGCGGCTGCATCGGCTCTCCTATGTGGCGGCCGCAGCGGGTGTTGTGCACTATTGGTGGCTGGTTAAGTCGGATGTCCGTCTGCCAGCCACGTATGGGTTGATCCTGCTCGCGCTATTGGGGCTGCGGCTGGTGAAGGCGCGCGCTGCGGCGAGTAAGTCGATCGGCATAGATTGCCGTCAAACGGCCGATAAGGTACGTTGAATGCTCGGTATGGGCGTGCGCATACCAACATATCGAGGATGGAAATCGATTCTGAACAAAGGTCGAATTGGCTTCTGATCGTTCTAGGGATCGCCGTGGGCCTTCTAGCGGGGCTGGGCATGTTTACCTTCGGCTATGCCAAGGGTGGCAGCTACCTGACGAACGACCCCGGGGCATGCGCGAACTGTCACGTGATGCAGGCGCAGATGGCTGGGTGGATGAAGGGAAGCCACCGCCAGGCCGCGGTCTGCAACGACTGTCACACGCCGCCGGGTTTCATTGGCAAATACACCACGAAGGCGATCAACGGGTTCTGGCATTCCTGGGCGTTTACGACGGGGCGATTCCCCGACGAGATTCAGATCACGCAGCGCAATTATCGTGTCAGCGAGAGTTCGTGTGAGAAGTGCCACGCGGAAATGGTGGACGGCATTCAATCCAGCCGGAAGCATGGAAGCGGAGTCGCCTGCCTGAGTTGCCACGCGCGAGTGGGCCACCAATAAGGAGACAAAGATGAGCGGGAAGAATGCCGGATGGGGCCGGATCTTGACAATAACAATCGTCGTGACGGCGGCGATCTCGATTGGTGTAAGCGCGCTTCTCGTGAATATCTTCGAGCGTAAACAGGAAGGCAAGAATATGTTCGTTCGCGTCGTCGAAGTGACCGACGAAACCGACGATCCGGCGACTTGGGGGAGGAACTTCCCGCTCCAGTATGACGCCTACAGGCGCACCGTGGACATGGAGCGCACTCGCTATGGCGGATCGGAGGCGATGCCGCACGTCCCTGTACAGGCCGACCCCCGGTCCGTTGTGTCGCAAAGCAAGCTCGACGAAGATCCGCGATTGAAGACGATCTGGGCGGGCTATGCGTTTGCGACCGATTTTCGCGAGGAGCGCGGACACGCCTACATGCTGGTCGACCAGCGGGACACGCGGAGGGTGACCGAGTTCAAGCAGCCTGGAACCTGCCTCAATTGCCACGCCTCCACCTACGTGGCCATGAAAAGGCTGGGCGGCGGGGACCTCTTCGCGGGGTTCGAAAAGATCAATCACATGCCCTACGCCGAGGCGACGCAAACGGTGAAGCACCCGGTGAGCTGCATCGACTGCCACGATCCAAACACGATGCAGTTGCGCGTGACGCGGCCGGCGTTCATGGAGGGGATTCGGAGCTACAAGGCGACCCTTGGCGTGAAGGATTTCGACGTCAACACAATGGCGAGTGCGCAGGAGATGAGAAGTTTTGTGTGTGGCCAGTGCCATGTCGAATACTACTTCAAGGGCGACGAAAAGCGGCTCACGTTTCCCTGGCACAAGGGCTTGAAGGTGGAGAGGATCTACGACTATTACGAAGAAGTGAAGCACAAGGACTGGGTACACAAAGACACGGGAGCGCCGGTGTTGAAGGCGCAGCATCCCGAGTTTGAAACCTGGAACCAGGGCGTGCACGCACGGTCGGGGGTGGCCTGCGCCGACTGCCACATGCCCTACAAGCGCGAGGGCGGGCAGAAGATCAGCGACCACCATATACGCAGCCCGCTGCTCAACATTAACCGTGCCTGCCAGGGCTGTCACCACTTCCCCGAGCAAGAGATGAAGGCGCGAGTGGAGGAGATCCAGGGGCGGTTCTACGGCACGCGCAATATTGCGATGGACGCGGTTGTCAGCCTGATTGCCGACATTCGTTTGGCGCGGGAGCGTGGAGCGACGGACGTGCAACTGGGTCCGGCGTGGGAATTTCAGCGGCGCGCGCAGTTCTACCTGGACTTTGTCGAGGCGGAGAACTCGACAGGTTTCCACGCACCCGGAGAGTCTCTGCGGATTCTCGCCAGCGCGCTGGATAATTCGCGCAAGGGACAGCTTGCTCTGCGCGAGATCAAGTGGGCTAAGTAACGATGCTTGAGTGGAAAATTAGGCGAATACCACGTTGATCCAGACCCAGACTAGCATCCCTAACCGCAGGACTAATTTCGCGAAATCGTAGCTTGGCTGTGAAAACTAGTAGGAATAATGCCGATGGGAAACGGTAACGCCTTCTTTCTGAACGCAATTTGGGCATGGACCGAAAATTGCTTCGAGGCTCTTCAGTTAGGGGAAAGGATCTTTATGAGAACTCAACTGCGCACCCTCGTGGCCGCATCATTGTTCGCATTTGCAACAGTTGCCTTTGGACAAATCACTGGAGACCTCAGAGGAGTCGTCCTTGACAGCCAGGGCGGAGCAATCTCACAGGCGAAGGTAACGCTGAAGAGCCTGGAAACGGGCGAGGTCCGTACCGCAGACGTTTCGGCCGACGGCGCATTCAATTTCGCCCTCCTGAAGATAGGCAACTACGAAGTGAAAGCGGAGTCTACGGGATTCCGGACTTCCAGCACTCAGGCTCAGGTGAGAGCGGGCGAAGTGGGGAGCGTGCGCTTCGTGATGGAGGTCGGGCAGGTGACCGAAACAGTTACCGTGACCGACGCCGTAGCGCAGTTGGATACGCAGAACTCGCAGATTCAGTCGGCAGTCGTGGGTAAGGCGGTGCTGGAACTACCGGTCAACCGCAACCCGAACCTGTTCGCGTTAATGCTGCCGGGCACAGTGCCAGTAACGGCGAACAACCCGTTTCTCGGCTCGGGTAGCTTCAACTCCAACGGTGGCCGCGGGCGCGGCAACAACATCACCGTGGATGGCATCACATCCACCGACGTTTCCGTAACGGGCACGGGCGGTTCCTTGACGCCGCTCGTCTTTCAGACGTTGCAGGAAGTCAAAGTCATTTCGAACAACTTCAGCGCCGAGTATGGCCGTAACTCGTCTTCGCAGGTGATCTACTTGACCAAATCGGGTACGAATCAACTGCACGGCGAACTGTTCGAGTTCTTTCAGAACGATAAGTTGAACGCGCGGCCCTTCTTTGACCGAACCGGAAAGACAAACATTGTGCGGTTGAATCAATATGGCTTCGTCGTGGGTGGCCCCGTGTATATTCCGAAACTGGCCGACCTCCGGAATCGCGTGTTTTGGAGCGTTGCCTACGAAGGCCAGAAACAACGTGGCGCTGGTGCGACGCGCATCGCGCGCGTACCGACTCCCGCTCAACTGAGCTCCGTCACGGATCCCACCGCGAGCGCCCTGGTTAAGCAGTACCAGCTTCAATCGGACCCATCGGGCCAAATCACCACGTCGACCGCCGAGGCGGCTGACATCTGGAAGGTCAATATCCGAGGGGACGTCAACCTGACTAGCCGCGACACCCTTTGGGTGCGATACAACCCGGCCGATCAAATTCAGGCCAGCTCCGGCAACACCTTCATCGGGACGAACCTCCCCGGGTTTGGCACCACGAGCGCCAACTCGCCACGCCATGCAATTGCCGCCCATACTCACCTGTTCGGTACCACGGCCGTGAACGAGTTCCGCTTCGGCTTCGGCCAGAGCAAGCCGTTCTTCCCCTTCGACACGCCATATGCGCTCGGGCCGCGCATCACTTTCCAGGATGCCTCA
>DASRHX010001026.1:0-9766 GCA_035650295.1 Bryobacteraceae bacterium
TCGCCCGGCAGGTCCGCATATTGAAGCATCCACGGGCGTCGCAAGACGCATCCGGACGCGCACGGAACTCTGTAGCCGGTGTGGCGACGCGCGCCGCCATACCTCGGATGTTGATCAGGAGATTCATATGAGACCGACAATGACCGTACTTCTGGTGGGAACGCTACTGGCTTCTGTTGCCCCAGCGTCGACCAACGAGCAATGGATCGAAGCACGATTCCAGGCCAAGATGGGCCGCCCCACGCCCGGCGCGGAGCTGCGGCAAAAGCAGCTCGTTCAGGCCAGGCAGCGTGGAGCGGATCTCTGCGTAAGCGGCTGCTGCCGGGCGGCGCATCATAACGCGGTGGCATCGGCCAAGCCGGACCCGGCACGGGAGTTGCTGTCGGCTAAACTCGGCCGAACTCAATCTGCCGCCGCCATACAGTGCCCGCGCAGCGAGGCGGCCAATCAGCGAACCGCCGGCTATGTAAACAGCCCATGGCTCGTCAAATGGGGCCGGACTGCAGGACCGGGCGCAACAGCTGCCGTTACGGAAACGACTCCCGTACTTTCGGCATCCCGCGGCTGCACCAATCTCGCCTGCTGCGATTGAGGTGTCCGCACGGCTCAAAAGGGGCCGCCCAGCCAATCGGGCTAAGGGCGGCCCGTATTTCGATGTTTCTTAGAGATCGATCAAACGTTGTGACGTATCACCGAAGCGTTCGAGCTTTACGCCCATCCTGTCCATCAACGACAGCCAGAGGCTACAGGCGCGGCGGTTGTCGTCGCCTTTGTCCATGTAGTTGAGAATGCGTCCGGGCTTCAATGTGCCGTTCCCTTTGCCCGCGAGGACGAGCGGCATCTCGTCGGCGCTGTGCTGGTCGCCATCATAGAGGTTCGAGCCGCCGAGGATCATCGAACTGTCGAGGATGGATTGACCGCCTTCATCGATCTCCTTCAGACGCTTCACCAGGTAGGCGTACTGCGCCATGTGGAATTGATTCGTCTTCAGGTACATCGCTTCGGCCGCGGGGGCCTTGCCGTTGTGCGTGAGATCCAAATGAAGCGCGCCCTTCACGCCCTCAATGAATTTGAAGTTCATTTGCGAGAGGTCGTTGTTGAGCATGAGGGTCACAACGCGGGTCTTGTCCATCTGGAACGCCAGCACGATCAAGTCGAGCATCAGCTTCATGTGGTCGGGCACGTCCTGAGGCAGTTCGTCCTTGGGGCGCGGCATATTGGGCTGGGCAATCGTGGGACGCCAACCTTCAATGCGCTCCTGCTTGGCGGCGTGCTCGATGCGCGTCTCGATGCTACGGATGGATTCGAGGTACTCGTTCAGCTTGTGCTGGTCGCCTTTGCTAATCCGCGGCTGCAGCGAGTGCGTTTCCTGCAGAACGGCGTCTAAGATGCTGCGGTCGAGCTTACGTCCGCTTCCGTCGCCGACGAGCAGGTCGAATGTGCGCGCAGGGTAGATCTCTTTGGTCGCGGGTTTCGTCGGCGTCGCCCACGAGATGCAAGAGCCATAAATCATCGACAGGCCGTCTTCCAGACGCAGCTCGTTGGGCTCAATTCCCAAGGCCAGGCTGGGCACCGGTGTGGCGCCGCCAATTTCGCGCGCAAGTACCTGATCGAAGGTAGTGCCCACGCGAATGTCGGCGGGGTCAAGGCTTACCCATGCGCCCGACAGCATGTTCGCCATGCGGCCGAGGTGCGGACTTGTGGACTTCACTGCCTGGACGTTGTATAGCCCCTTGATAAACGTAAAGTCCTCGCGCAGCGGGTTCAGCGGCTCGAGCACAGGCCCGAGTTCCATATTCATCCCGTTGCCACCTTTGGCCCACCAGTGGATCGGCTCCACGCCGTTGGAAAAATAGACGAGGGCGAAGCGCGTGGGTGGCTTATTCGCAGCGGCCTTGGCGGCAGGACTCGCGGCTTGTTGCGCCCCAGCCAATGGAAGAGATTCCATCCATGGGAGGGCGAGTGCAACACCGGCTCCTCGCAGGAAATTGCGGCGAGACTGGATCGGCTTCATCGGTCACCTCTTGATCGATTCGGTGTCGTGGCACGTGCGCTTTGCACGTGAGCGGGGGGTGGAGTGTCGTCCTGGCCGCGGCGGTTGCGGAACTGCGGGCTGTTCGCTATTTCAATGGCCAATTGCGCGACCGTCGCGTCGGGACCGGCTTTGACCATTCGGTCCAGCAAGGGAAGGTCGGAGGCGAGCACAGTGCGGCCGAGGGCATAGCCGAGCAGCTTCTGCGACATGTTGCGGCGAACCTGCTCGTCGTTTTGCTGAAGATACTTCACAAGGCCGTCGATGCCAGCGACATCAGTCTTGTCGGAGGCAGTGCTCCAATCCTCAATCGCTTTGCCGTCGGAGTAAGTTTCGCGCCAACGGCCGACGGGATCGTACTTCTCGAATGGGAAACCGAGCGGATCGATGCGCAGGTGGCACGAGGCGCAGGTGGCATTGCGTTTATGGACCTCCAAGCGCTGCTTCACAGTCATCTCGCCGAAGAGCTTATCGTCGGCGGGAATGGAGCCAGCGTCGGGGGGCGGCGGCGGCGTAGGCGTTCCCAGGACACGGCGAAGGAGCCAGTCTCCACGCTTAACAGGGCTGGTGCGGAGAGGCGCAGAAGTCGAGGTCAGCACGGCGCCCAAGCGCAACATGCCACCGCGCTGAAATGCATTGGCTCCTGTAATGAGTTCGGGTTCCGTCGCAGACTTCACTTCCTTCTTGATGCCGTAGTGCTTGGCCAGCGGCTTATTCAGGAAGGTATAGTCGGCCGACAGCATTTCCTTAATTGGGCGGTCCTTGCGGATGATGTGCTCAAAGAAGGAGACGGCTTCATCGTACATGGCCGACTTCACTTCGTCTGTGAATTCAGGAAATCGCGAGGTGTCGACGCCGCGATAGGAATCGAAGCGGTAGAAGCCCAGCCACTGGCCGAAGAACTCGGCCGACAGGCGGCGCGCCCTGGGATCGGCAACCATGCGCTTCACCTGGCGTTCGAGCCCAGCCGGATTGTTCAACTCACCCGCCGCGGCGGCGCGGCGCAGTTCATCGTCTGGAACGGAGGACCACAGGAAGTAGCTGAGTCTGCTAGCTAACTCATATGGAGCCAGTGGTTTGGAACCAGATATCTGAGGTGGCTGTTCAACACGATAGAGGAATGCCGGCGCGATCAGGATGCGGGCGATCAAAGCGCGGGTGGCTTTGGGATGATCGAGCTTAGACACCTCGCGAGCATTTGTATAGAAGGAACGCAGGCGGTCCTTTTCGGCAGGTGTGAGCGGCCGCCGCCACGCCTGGGCGGCAAATCGAAGGCAATCGTCGATGTGACCGGGCTGCGCGGCGAGTTGCGACTTGCCAACAGCATCATAGGCCGACTTGAGCTGCCCGACGTACATTTTCGGTTCGGCCGGAAGAGCGTCGATGTCGGCTGTCGTCAGCGCGCCTAACTTCTTTCCCTTGAAGTCCAGACGATACTTTTCCGTAAGGAATTGTAGAAATACCGGATGGTAGTCAAACGAGGCGTAGAGATCCGACCAGGCATGCTCCAGGCGGGCGCGCGTTGGGTCGTCGAGCATCTTTTCGACGAGGAATTTGTCGTCGCGAAAGTACTTCAACTGGGTATGGAAGCGGTCGCGCTCGGGCTGGTTGTAGTCGTTATTCCAGGGCGCGGGGATTGGATCGCGGTCGGCTGGAGTGGGTTCGCCATGAGAGGTCTGCGGCAGATTGGCGGCAAACTGCAGGACGTTCGCCTTCCATGCCATATAACCTTTGCTCTCCGGGTTGGCCATAATGGCGTAAGCCGGGGGACGGCCTTTTGAGAGGTCCTCGCGGTCGGCAACAGTCACGCGAAGCACCGCGTCGCCCGCGCTCCCGGTGAGGATCTCTGCGTCGATTTCGACGGCGACAGCCGACGATTCCGGCGCCGTCTTTACATCGAAGAACAGAGTCGATTCCCCCGAAGTGACGAACTCTTCGGGACCGACCTTCACACCTTCAGGACCATGTCCCAAGTTCAACTTAGCGCGTGATTCCTCATCCAAAAACGGAAGCATGGCCGTGGACGGACCGCCGCTGCGGTCGGCCTTCAGGAAACGCACTTTGGCGTTGCGCCAGATGATAAAGGGCTTGTCCTTCGAGCCGGGATTGGCCGAGAGCGAGGAGAGGTAGATACGGGCCTTGCCATCCTTTAGGGCATTCTGGCGCCCGCGGAAGAAGGTGCGGAATTTGAACTTGGAGGTAGCGTTCACGGTGGCTTCAGTCAGCACCAGGGCGCGCTCGTCGCCTTGGCCACCAGCGGCGGCCGCACCTGCGGCGAAGAGCCACCGCGTCCATTCGAGCAACGCTTTCTTTGCGGCGTCGCAGACCTCGCGGACCGCCTTTTCCTCGGCAGCAGTCACCTTACCGGTCGGGGCGGGAAGTTTGCGCCAGGCGTCGACGACCACCGTAGTCGGATAGGTCTGCGCGGGGTTGCTGAGCACTCCCCATATATGTTGAATGAAACGGGCGCTTAGTCCTTCACGGGCGGCGAAGGCTTCCAACGTCACATTCGGCTCGCCGAGGGCGGCGCGGTGCTGGAATCGCCAGGAAGCATAAAAGGCCTTCGAATAGCGCTCTAGGCCGAATGGGAGCCCGCCTTCTGCCGAAGCCGCACGAAAGCCATTATTGCGATAGATCTCGTGAATTCTGTGAATGGCCGAAAGTTCTTTCCCCATCTTGCCGGGATCGGCGTAGAACTGGACGGGACCGGCGCCGATGACGGCGTGATCGGCCACCCGCTTGGCGGTTTCCAGGTAGCGTTCGAGGTCGGCATCCTGCATAAACTGCACGTCGCCGAAGTTGGTGAATCCCTCGCCTCCCACGGAATCGCTCGCGAAATTCTGGTCGACCTTCAGGTCGAGGCCAGTGAGGTCGCGAATTGTGTAGGCATACTCGCCCGATGTCAGGCGGCGGACTGTCACTTTGCCTGGGTCGCCCGCGTGCCGGCGCGTGTAATCGTCGAGTCGCGCGCGGATCCAAGAGACTGCTTCGGCCCGCTGAGCGTCACTCGGCTGCGGCATTTGCGCCGGAGGCATGGTCTTGTGCTCAATCGCCTGAGCGACCTTTTGCCAGTGCTGGAACTGCTCGCCGATGGCGAGGTTGGCGGTGAGCTTTTCGAGATTGATTCCAGCGGTGGCCGACTTACCATGGCAGGTGAAACAGTATTGCTTGAAGGCAGTTGGGGGGGCCGTCGCTTTGGTAGTGGCAGCGGGCGCGGCGATCAGGCCAGCAGCGCTCAACGTGAGCAGCACAAGGATCTTCATAAGCTCATCGACAAGGACGGAACGACTTCTCTCGCAGTCAGATTTTATCACCACGAACGGACGGAGAACACGGGAGTTACACGTCCGCGCATAGTTAGGCGTCGCGCGAGGGGCCGGCGTTACCACCCCACACGCAAGCCGAAACGGAAGAACCGCTGGTCGATGCCATCGCGGCCGGTATTTTGCATGCCTGTGACCACGCCAAAGCCGCTGGCAGCGATATCGGAGTTGGGATTGGCGAAGTGGGGGGTGTTGGACAAATTGAACGCCTCGCCGCGGAATTGGACCGAGAACCGCTCGGTGACCTGGAATTTGCGGAAAATGCCGAGGTCGAAATTGACGAGACCAGGGCCGCGAAGCACACCTGACCCGCAGGTGCCGAAGCGCGGAGTACGGGGATCGACGCTGTTGGGGTCCCTGAGATTTGCAGGGCTCCACCAACGATCGGGGCTTCCGATCTTTTCGATGGGGCCAAGGCAGTCGGCAAAGTTGCCGCTTCCGGGCGCGGCCAGAACCGTGGCAGGAGCCGTTGGCGTGACGGGGAAGCCGGTATGGAGGGCGGCGACGGTATTCACTTGCCACCCGCCGGCGATGGCGGCGGCGAATCCCGAAGTGGCCCACCGCTTGCCTTTGCCAAAGGGCAGTTCCATGACGGCGGTTGCGGCGATGTTGTGGCGGATGTCGGTGGGAGTGGGACCGTAGTTCTTGCGCCAGAATTCGGGAATGGCGACGCGCGGCGTGGACACGGAGTTTTCGGCGCCGTAACCGCGCGTGTGCGACCACGTGTAAGACATGCTAAGCGAGTAGCCACGCATTCTGCGCTGCAAACGTGTCTGAAGCGAGTCGTACTTGGGCACACCGATGTGCCCGATGATTTGCGTGGAAGCCGCGCGATTGAATTGCTTCACGAGCGTTTGGCCGCTGACGTTGCCACCGATGGGCGCGTAGTTGGCGTTGAGGAACGAGATTTGGCGGATGGAGCGGGAAGCGACGTAGCCGGCCGAGGCGATCCATTCACCAAACTGGCGTTCGGCGGTGAAGTTCCAGGACTGAATGTAGCCCCGGCTGAAGTTGTCGTCCGCCGAAAGCAGCGACGCCGTAAGGGGCATGGGAATGCGCTCACCGGGAGGGGCCGTCGGTGTGGGCGGCAGGCCTTGTTCGAGTGTGGTGGACCAGGCGCGGACGTCTGGGAAGGCGAGGTCTTGGGCAAACTGAGTGGGGTAGTTGCCGCGGAGATCGCGCGCCAGGTTGAAGGGGTCGTAGGTGAGTCCGTAGCCGGCGCGCAAGACGAGTTTGTCGCTTATGCGCCAGGCGAAACCGATGCGGGGCGCGAACATTTTCTTACTGGCGTTGTTGCCGCAGTTGCGCGGCACGGAACCAATGCCGCAGACGAGCATCGTGTTGTTCGAGAAGTCATAGCGCTCGAGACCACGATCGGGACGAACGGGAAACGGCATGTACTCCCAGCGAGTGCCGTAGGAAACCGTCAGACGTGGGGAAACCTGCCAGCGGTCGCGAATGTAGAAGCTATAGAGATTGGTGCGCGTTTCAAACCGTGGCACAGCGAGAACATTGCGGCCTGCTTCGCGGGCGAAGCCGAGCAGGAACGACGCAATAGAGTTAAAGTCGTTCGCGGCTGGGCCGTTGCGGAGCGTAGTCGTGGCGTTGCGGAACATGAAACCGCCTGCGGGGCCGCCGAAGCCTCCCGGAGCATTCGCGAGTTCCTGGTTCAGTGCGAAGCGGAGCATGTCGCCGCCAAAGCGCACCGAGTGACTGCCCTTGGTCCAGTTGCCGTTGGCTGCGTATTGGAATTGATGGTCCGTGAAGAACACGGGCGAGACCTGAACGTAGCCGAGCTGGCCGAAGCCGTCGATGAGTATACGCGACATGCCGCCGGAGAACGAGGTTGTTCCGTTGGTTCCGGGAATGCCCAGCAAATCGCGTGAGACATTTTGTTCCAGGCCGTCGGGCCCTGCATTGATGTCTTGCAGGGTGTAGCCGAAGTAACCGTCGAAGATGAGCGACGGGCTGGCGACATAAGTGGTGGAGGCGGTGGCCGACCAGGTTGGGCCGTTGCCGAAACCCGGACGGTCATTGGTGGGGTGGACCCGCGGACCGGCGAGGATGCCGAAGGCGGCCGGGTTGTTCTGATCGAACCAGAGATAGCTGAGGCGGTGGAATGCGGTCCATTTATCCGTGAGGTTGTAGTTCACCTTGCTGTCGATTTGATCGCGCTTGCCAAAGTACTGGACGCCGGCGAGGTAGTTACGGTTGATATTAAACGCGCCAGAGCCGGCGTAGTTCGGCAACGGCCAGTCGGGAAGAGCGAGGATCTTGCGCACGGGCGCGGAGAATCGGGACTGCGGAATCTGATTACCAGGGAAGGCAGTGCGGTCGGCGGCATAAGTGTTGGGGTTAGCAGGATTGAAGGCGCTGCCGGTGAGGGGATCGTAGATCGGCGAGGCGGAGCCGGAGAGATTGCCTTGACGCATGGCCGCGGTGGGCACGTCGACGAAAGTTTGGGCGTTCGAATTCTCGTTCGTGCGTTCATAGCTTGCGAAAAAGAAGATGCGGTTCTTGACCACGGGACCACCGATGGTGCCGCCGAGCTGGTTGGAAATGAATTTGGGATTGGGTTGCGTACGGTCGCTGAAATAGGGATAGGCGGAGAGGTGCTGGTTGTTGTGATACCAGAAGGCCGAGCCGTGCACCTGATTTGCTCCGGACTTGATTTGCAGATAGACGGCGGCACCGCCCGCGAGGCCCTGTTCGGCGTCGAATGAGTTCGTGACGACGTTGACGGCTTCCAGAGATTCGAGCGTCGGGTTGATGGCGACGACGTGGGGAAGGTTGGGATTGTAGCTGGATGCGCCATCGATCTTGATGTTGTTGGACTGGTCGCTCGTACCGTTGACGGAAAAGCGCAAGCCGCGAGAGGGGTTGGCGGGGAATGAGTGTGCGTTTTGGGGAGGCGAGAAACCGGGTAACGTTCCGAGGAGAGATTGATAGTTGCGGCCGAGCGGAATGGGCGCGCTTTCGAGGGTCGCGCGATCGACTTCGCGCCGGACTTCCGCGCCTTCGGTCTGAAGAGTCAGAGTGCCCGCCTCAACGGTAACCTGTTCGCTCACTTCGCCGAGCTCAAGCGTGGCATTGACGCGAGCGACGGTGTTGGCTGCGATCGCGACGCCTTTGCGCGTATAGGTGCGGAAGCCGCCGGACTTGATGGAAACTGTATAGGAACCGGGCATCAGCGTGGGGAATTGATAAATTCCGGCATTGGAGGTGGCGGCGGTGCGAACAGCGCCCGTCTGCTCGCTGGTAACGGTGACCTCAGCGCCAGGGACGGCGGCTTCGGATTTGTCAGAGACGTTCCCGAGAAGGCCTCCGTAGAGAATCTGCGCGGCGGCCGGGGCTACAGCGCAGCAGAGTGCGAACACGAAACGAAGCAACATGAACCCTCCCTTGTGGTCCGTGTGCCGGGACCGGATGCGAACAGTCTACAGCAACCATCCAGGCTTCGATCGGAGAGAATAGAGGAACTATGAGATGGCTAGTTGCAGTTTGGTTAAGCGCGGCGCTCGTCCTTGCTCAGGACTATGCGGCTAAAGCAGAGGCCTATGTGGCCTCCTGGGTACGCGACGGAAAGTTTCAGGGAACCGTACTGGTGATGAAAGATGGCGAACCGCTGCTGCGCAAGGGCTACGGTCAGGCCAATCGCGAATGGGGAATTCCCAATTCGCCCGACACGAAGTTCCGGCTTGGATCGATCACCAAACAGTTTACGGCCGCTTCGATTCTGCAGTTGTCCGAGCGGGGGAAACTGGCGCTCGACGACCCGATCGCCAAGCATTATCCGGAGGCGCCGGCGGCCTGGGAGAAGATCACGATTCACCAGTTGCTCAACCACACATCGGGGATTCCGAGCTACACGGGCTTGCCGGAGTTCTTCCGGAAGCAGTCGATGATCGCGCGGAATCCGGTGGAGATCGTGAAGTTGACGCAGGAGATGCCGCTCGAGTTCGATCCCGGCGCGAAGTTCAAGTACAACAACACGGGCTACGTGCTGCTGGGGCATGTGATCGAGAAGATCAGCGGCGGAAGTTATGACGAGTATGTGCGGAAGAACCTGCTTGAGCCGTTGGGACTGAAGGACACCGGCTATGACTGGAACACAACGGTGATCGCGCGGCGGGCCAGCGGATACAACCCCGACGGGAAGCTGGCGCCGTATCTGGACATGAGCTTGCCGCACGCGGCGGGATCGCTCTACTCGACGGTGGACGATCTGGCGAAGTGGTCGGAAGGGCTGGAGTCGGGCAAGGTCGTGAGCAAGGCGAACTACGCGAAGATGACGACGCCGTACTTGAGCGAATACGGGTATGGGCTGGTGATGCAAAAGTTCGAGGGCCACGATGTAGTGGGCCATGGCGGCGGCATCAACGGGTTCAACACTCTGCTTTTGCGTGCGCCG
>DASRHX010001027.1:0-3298 GCA_035650295.1 Bryobacteraceae bacterium
CATTACCAATGGCGAGAGAATACCGGCTCCGGTGCGGTGCCCATTCCAGGCGCGAATAGTACCAATCTCGTGGTCGACACCAGTGACACGTTCGGCACCTGGATCTACGATCTCGTCGTAACCAACAATTTGGGTAGTACCACCAGCGCGCCTGTGACCCTTGTCGTGCTGGAAGCAAACCCGCCAGTCGTAACCGCAGACATTACACCCAGACCCGTCACACGCTATCAGGGCCAAGAGGTGACATTTACCGCTGCGTTCGATGGCACGCAGCCGATTACTTATCAGTGGCGAAACTTTAACGGAGATATTCCGGGCGCAACGAACACGACCCTGACCCTGACGAACCTTCAACTTTCGGACACCGAGGAGTATTGGCTGGTTGCGTCGAATGCCGTCGGAACGGCAGAAACGAGTGTGTCGTCGCTCACGGTGCTTCTGGCCCCTCCACCGCCCGCCCCGGGCACGTTCGGGCACGCGATCCGGACTAATGGTCCGATGGCCTACTGGCGCTTGAATGATCCCGCTGGCACGGAACTCCTGCATGATTCAGCAGGGACTCACAACCAACTCAACCAGAACGTCACCCTCGGGGTGCCTGGGCTGCGAGCGCCCGCTTATCCGGGCTTTCCGGCGGACAATACTGCGTCTTCCTTCACCGGCAATTCCGCGGCTACCGGTACAGCCAGTTTGAATGGGCTGTCCAGCTTTACGGTCATGGGTTGGTTCAATCCTGGCGGCGCCAACGGACCGTTCGCCGGGTTGTTCGGGCAAAACGATCTTTTCGAAGTGGGATACAGCGACGGCGCCGGGGTAAACCTGTGGATTCAACTAAACGGGATTTGGACGAATCCAAGAACCGGAACGAACAGCTTCGAAGTGGGGCAGTGGTACTTCGTTGCCATTGTGGCGGACGGGACCAGCGTGGACGTTTATGTTAACGGCGTACAACGCGCCCACGAAACTGGCGGAGCACCTTCGGCTACCTCGGGGTTTGGCTTCAATATCGGCGGTGGCGGAATCTTTGGTAGCAGCGGTGATTACTTCAACGGTCTGATCGAGGACGTCGCCATTTTCGACAGGGCATTCTCTCAGGCACAGATACAGGATCTTTATGGCGTCGGTGTGGGCCTTGTGGCACCGACAATCCTGGTGCAACCAACTTCGCAGAGGTTGTACTTTGGACGCACGGCGCGCTTTACGGCGAGTGGCCTCGGCGGAACGCAGCCACTGGCGTATCAATGGCAGCATACCGGCGTGAATCTCAACAATGGCGGAAATATCTCGGGCGCCACAAGCCCGAGTCTGATGATTAACAATGCCGGTGCAGGGAATGTGGGCGACTATCGGCTCATCGTATCGAATGCCGCGGGTGCAACGACCAGCAGCGTCGTATCGCTCACGCTGGTTCAACCCGGCACGCCGTATGAAACCACATCCATCGCGCTGAATCCCCTCGCCTACTGGCGCTTGAATGACCTGGCTGACCCTGCCAGTGGCAGCGCTTTGGCGGCTGATTACTGGGGAGGATTCGCAGGCACCTACGGGGCCACGGCGCAAAGTGGATTCAACGGCATTGCCGGACCGCGCCCAGTCGCAGGATTCAACGCTTTCGAAGCCTCAAACACAGCCGCGCAATTCGCCGGTGGTACGCCCGATTCTTATGTTGCGGTGCCGGCGTTGAATCTGAACACCAATGCGGTGAGTTTTACGATGTGGATTCATCCCAACGGCGCGCAACCGGATTATGCGGGGCTGTTCTTCACGCGTAGCGGGACGTCAGGCGGCGTTGGTTATGGTGGGGATTTCAGCGGGAACCGGGGTCAGCTTGGCTACACTTGGAACAACAACACGACCTGGGAGTTCCAGTCCGGCCTGATGGTTCTCGAAGGAAAATGGTCCTTTGCGGCCGTCGTCATCGAAGCGACTCAAGCGAGGCTCTATCTTTTCTACAAAGACGCCAATGGCGCCGATGTTCTCCTGTCTACGAACAATCCCATCGCTCACACCAGCGAAGCATGGAACGGCGATGCCCGCATCGGCCGTGATCCCGGACACGATGACCGAATCTTCAATGGCATTATCGACGAAGTGGCTGTCTTCAACCGTGCGCTTACGCCGACGCAGGTGCTCAATCTGTATCAGGCCGGCGATACGCCCGCGGTGCGATTGACCATTGAGCGCGCCGCACCAAACCTGCGATTGAGCTGGCCGCAAGGCACGCTACAGGAGGCATTAAGCGTCAGCGGTCCGTGGACGAATAATCCAGCCAGTTCGCCGTACGTGTTTCCACCGGCAGGATTGCAGAAGTTTTATCGCGTGCTTGTGAGCCCGTAATCAATTCTGCCGCGGCGTCACCAGGCGGTAAAAGCGGCTTGGCCGCCAGTTCGGGTCAGACAGCGATTCGATGCGATTGGTGGCCCGTGTAGGGACATCAATTAGCTTCACCCACGGGTTTGAACTCAAATTGTCAGTAAATTGCACCGTGTACGTCTTATTTGAAGGAGCCGGGAAGCGCAGCGTGGCCACGTTTGGAACGGCCGTGAGTTCCAGTTTCAGATAACTCGCGGCATTCGTAGGATCGGTCCCCGCGATGTATTCTGCCCAATTGGAGGCTCCATCCCCATCGGCGTCGCCATTGCGATCCCCGGCGAGCGGCCCGTAGTCACTTTCCCACGTATCCGGCAGACCATCACCGTCCGAATCATTCAGCAAAGTGATAATCGCAGACCGGCTTAGCCTGCCGCCCGCGCCGCCGAGAGAAGCGTTTGTCGCAATGATCGCGTAATTCGTGAAAGGACGTTCGGCCAGGATGGTGAAAAACACGGTGCGCGAATTAAGCGTCACATGGGTTGCAGGTTGATTGACATTATTCCGCCGCAATCGATAGCCCATGGGCAATGTCGCCGTGTTTGTTACCGTGGCGCTGATCGTAAACGTCATGCCAGTGACAACCGACAGGCCCACCGGGTCCTGGATGAAGTCCGGGTCCACCAGGATAAGCAGTTGCGCGGGATTGCTGAACGCCGGGCCGACGGAATCTGTGACCATGACCCGGTAAATGCCTTCACTGCTGAATTGCGCACCGGGGATGAACAAAGTGATGTTGGTCGCGCCTGGAATGTTTATTCCGTCCCGCTGCCATTGGTAACGCAGAAAGCCATTGCCCGTCGCACTGACTGAGAAGAGCGCGTTTGAGCCAGGCTTTATGAACTGTTGTGCGGGATGGGCGGTGATTATCGGCGGTTGCCGCACGGTGAGTGTGGCAATCGCGCTCGACACGGAACCCGCGGCATTG
>DASRHX010001028.1:0-3616 GCA_035650295.1 Bryobacteraceae bacterium
GTGAACGAGTACTACATGGCCAAGATACTCGACTGAGGTGTTCGGATAGGGCACGTGAAGAAATCCTCCGTGCGGTCCGGGTTAGCGACATCCCTGTAATCCCAATTCAGATACCAGCCTCGCGCGAAGAGTTCTTCTACAGCCAAGTACCCCTCTTCCGGCCAGCGGAGGTGTGGCGGTGGGCCAGGAAGTGCTACCCCGCTACCTTTCCGTATTCATCGAAGGATTTCCGCACTTCCACGAACAGCAGTGTTCCTGACAAGCTACCAACCCGGTTGGCTACGTTGATTGGGATGATTCCTGAAGTCGCCGGCCGCACGCAGAAGCAGATCACGGCCACGATAGCGGAACGCCTGAAGGTTAGCGATCGTGATGCGCAAGCCTTCGCTGCGTTGATTCGCCCCGATGAGGCAGCGGCCCGTGACGGCAGAGTGAAAGCGCGTCGGCGCGTGTAGCGACACTCTCTCGACGAAACTTTAGCGAAACAGCGAATTAGGGCATGGTTTAGCCGCGTGCTTCACTGAAACTGCGCAAAGGATTTTTCCTTCGCGTGTTGAAAGGGAGCGCGGGCAGGCGGCTGAATCTAAAGATCGCCATCGTCGCCTCTGGTAAGTCGCAACGCCAGATCGCCGCCGCGTGCGGTGTTCCTGAAAACCGCCTATCGGAGATCGTTCGAGGCTGGGCGGAGCCTCGCGATCGAGAGCGCGAAGCACTCGCCGCGGTCCTCGGCAAACCCGCAGACGATTTGTTTGGACATGTTCCGGTGAGCGTCTAAACGACGCGAGGCGGCTCGCCTTGCGACGGCAAGACCGCCTCGAAGATACACGCTCGAAGGAAGCGTGCAGCGATGAGCCTACCACATCAACCACGATGGGACCGACAGACCAGCGACCACGATGACCGCGATCGTCACCTCGATCGCATCGCGACCAGCCTTGAGCGACTCGTCAAGCTGTTCGACGAGTTCGCGGGCGCCCTTCTCAACGCGCGGTTTACGGGTAAAGGCAGCGATCGATGGGCCAGGCGCTAGCGGCGACTCCTGGACTCTTCACCGCGGGTTCCGAGGGTCACTACATGTTGACCTATCCCGATCGCGGCATTGAGTTCACGGTTGATCGGCTCCGCAGAGAGCGACACGAGTTGTATTGCGAGTTGTCCGTGGCCTGCGGCGTTGTCGGCGCGAGAGCGATTGACGGCGTACTGTCGGTAGGCACCTTCAACGTGTCGAGCCCAACGGCGTCCCAGCAGCGTGCGAAATTGCTCGCCGAGCGAGCACGGGCGTCCGGGATCGATTGGGCGACCATGCTCGAAGAACTCCGCCAACAAGTGCTGAAGGCGGAACGTACCGGTGAGCCATCGATCTTATTGCGCACGGTCCCGGGGCTGTCCACAGGGGCCGACGAAATCGACGTCCTCGGCATCATCAGGCCGAAGCATCACACGACGATTCCGTTCGGGGATGGCGGTGTGTGCAAGTCGTTGCTCGAGTTGCGCACCCTCAGTGAGCTCGCCGCCGATGGCGAACGTGTCGGCCTATTCGATTGGGAGCTCGACCAGTTCATACATCGACGCCGGCTCGAGGCCATCAACGGCCCAGAGATGCCGGACGTGCGCTACGTCCGCTGCGAACGGCCGTTGATTCATGAGATCGATCGACTGCGGAGGATCGTCCGCCAAGACAAGCTGACGTACGCGGTTCTGGACTCAGTGGGGGACGGGACGGCCGGGGCGCCCGAATCTGCCGAAGCCGCAATGGAGTATTGCCGCGCCGTGCGGCAACTCGGCATCGGGTGCAGTCTCGTAGCGCACGTCACGAAAGCGGACAACGGCGACCAACGGCCATTCGGCTCCACGTTCTGGCACAACAGCGCACGCGCGACATGGAATTTGAAGCTGGCATCGACGTCGCCTGACGGGAACACGCTCCACCTGGCGGCGTTTCATCGCAAGAGCAACTTGGGACGGCTCCGGCCACCCGTCGGGATCCGCGTCGATTTCGACGGCGACCGGGTTTACTTCACACGCATCGACGCCACGACCATCGCGAGGTGGCCGACAAGTTGCCGCTGTGGCAGCGCATTCGCGGCGTCGTCCGGAGCGGACCCCACACCCTTGCTTCCATCGCGAGCGAGCTGCAGCACGACAACGTCGCGTCGATCGATCGTGTCGTGCGGAAGCACAAAGACCTGTTCACCAAGGTCTCTGGTAGTGACGGCGTTACGCGGGTCTGACTTGTAGAACGGAGGGTTTCATGAACCGGACAACTTGTCCGGATAACCCCGGACGGACTATCCGGAGACGGGCGGACGGACAACAGCCCCCCTTTAGGGGCTGTCCGTCCGGCGTCCGGTCATCGGTGCCCACCCAAGATTCAGAGCACGGCCGAGCGGGGCGTGCCCTGTCAGGATTCCCCCTCGCCGATGGGCTCGTCGCCGGTATGAAGGAAGCCGCTGCCGCTTGCGAAATAGATGCTCACCGGCTGCTCGTTGCGGAGCATGTCGATGACGCCGGGCAAGGCGGCTTCCGGCATGTACATCCGAATCCATGGCGGCTCGGCGGTGTCGCTCGGGATCGCCTGGCCCAACGGGATGAAGTGGACGTACGCGACCGACTGGCGGTTGCTGTCGAAGAGGCGGAGGACCGCGCGGCTTCCCAGGTATCCGTTGGGTCCGCCGTGGAATTGATAGTTGTAGCTGCTGATCTGTGGCACGACACGTCTCCTTTGGCCGCGCGGATTGTACCAGTGTGTGACGTCATAGGACGGACGCCTCACGTAACGAACTCTTGCGGATTACCGCGCGCAGAACAGTAGGCACCTATGCAGACGCACGACAGCGACTCACATGAACCCGTGTCCGGGTCCCCCACTATCACACCGCGCTTGCTCAACCTCCGTCAGGTCGCGGTGTATTTGCGGTGCTCGTACCGGACCGCCCGCGATTACGCGCTGGCTGGGTTGGTTCCTGTCGTGAACCTGCCGCCTCTACGCCCGCGGGAAGGTGACCGCGCGAAAACCTCGCTTCGACGCGTGCTCATCGATCGCGAGGACCTCGATCGATTCATTGAAGCGCGAAAGGTTCCCAGCGCACGGGAACTTCAATCCTGTGCGCCCTCAGTTTCAGAGCCAAAGACGCGGGTCAATCGCGGTTCTGTGCCCGCAGTGTGCCCGGAGGACGGGCGTTAAATGCGCCGGTTGTCCTCCCCGGTCGGTGTGATTCCTCGCGCCTTTCCCGACGGTCGGGGCGTGGAGGCGCGGAAGTATCGCGAGTACTGCATCGAGATTCAAAAGGCGTGGGGACCATTGCCGGCGATCGCGATGAGCGCGCTGAGAGAGGCGGGGCGGGCCGCCGTGGAGCTCGAGCGGCTCGGCTTCGACCTGGAATCGGCCCGGCCCCGGAAGCGGGTGCGCGAGGCCCGGACCATCCGCAAACAGCAGTTCATGCTCCGCGAACAGCTCGCCCGGCTTGAGCGCCGACTTGAGGAGTTGGGCGCCACGCGGAAGGCCGATCCGCTCCGCGCGGTCCATCGGGCGATTGAGGCCGCGACCGATGAGCGCGCCCTCCTTACCGGACTTCATGGCGCTGTTTGAGGAGTTCCGAGCCTCGAGTTAGGACGG
>DASRHX010001029.1:0-7289 GCA_035650295.1 Bryobacteraceae bacterium
TCCACCACGTAATAGCGGATGATCCACTTGTGGTCATCGAAGTAAAGGTCATGAACGTCCCCAATCAAACCATCTGTCGCGTGCACGGCTGTGCCTCGTAACACATTGACGCTTCGGAGCATACGGTTCACCTCCTGATCGCGGAGCGAGCTCACCTGATCCCTGTGAATTGAGTTGCACGCACAGGTCCATACCGCGTGTTAATGTGAGCCGCTATTCCGCCGCACCGCCCACAACCGCCCCTCCGTGCGCACGAGCAACCGCTCGCCCACGATTGCCGGCGTCGCCTGCGCCATCTCGCCAAGTTCGTTCACCCTCATCAGCTCGAATTTTTCCCCCGCCTTCAAGACATACGTCTTGCCTTCTTCGCTGATGCAAAACACGAGGCCGTTATAAGCCCATGGAGACGACGTAAACGCTCCCGCCTCTGCATCGATCCTCGCTTTGTAACTCAATTTACCCGTCTTCGCTTCATACCGAGCCATGATGCCTTTCTCAGACAGCACATACAAGGCTCCGTCGTAGGCTACCTGTGTCGGCAAGTAAGTGCCCGCACGCTCCTGCGACCATGCAACGTACTTGTTCGATGCCCGCCCCGCCTCAAGCGTGATATCGCCAACTGCACCTTCGCGCACCGCGAATAACCGCCTGCCCGCCCCGCCATTCACGTACAGTAAACCGTCGTAGGCGAACGGCATTGGGATCGGTAACACCGACACTCCACGCATCCGCCACAGCTCCTTGCCGTTGAGATCGTAGCTGACATAGGTCCCCGGCCCATTGGTTACGATCTCCGTGCGCAGCGAATTCTTCCATATATAAGGCGTCGACCAGCCCGATTGCCTCGGTGGACCCCCCGCTTCCTTCAAATCGCGCAACGCACGCCACACCTCTTTTCCCGTGCGTTTGTCGAACGCCGCGATGAACTGCTGCTTCTCGTTGTCGTTCACGATGATCAGAAGATTCTCGTGCAATGCCGCGGACCCGCCAGTCCCGAAATCCAAATAGATTGGATAGGCTTCCAGCGGCGTCTTCCAAATTAGCTTTCCATTCAGGTCATATGCGTAGAGCCCCAGATTGCCCGCGTAGACATACAGCCTCTTACCATCGGTGACAGGCGTTTCAGAAGTGAAGCTATTCTTTCGATGCCGCCCCACGGGCGGCCGGCCTGCGTGATATTCTCTCCGCCATTGCACTTTGCCGGATCGTAAGTCCAGACAATAGAGGTAATAGTGCAGCAGTACCTCGTGCGGCATCTCCATGTCGCGTTCCTTGACACGGGCCATTATGTCCGCGTCGCTCAGCCCCTGCTTCTTTAGCTCCGCCGCATAGTCGTTGCTGAAGTCCGTGCCCAGTTGCGGCTTCTTTGAAGGGCCGTCGGTCACCGCGGTCGTCACAAACACACGGTTCCCCACGACCACCGGCGACGACCATCCCCGGCCGGGAATCTCTGAGGACCATTCCACGTTTTCCGTCGGGGACCAACGCTCCGGCAACCTGACATGCCTTCCCACAGGATTCGCTTCCGGTCCGCGAAATTGCGGCCAGGCCGGTTCAGTGCAAAACGCGGCCACGGCTTGTGCGGCCGACACCAATACAACACCGCCAACGCTCTTGCCGAAGACTGAAAAGAGTGGCATCTATCCAATAAAGAGTGGCATCTATCCAATTACGTTAGCGCGCTCGTCCAAATCGGTACCAGGTACTACCCAGCCAAATCGTCCCGCTATACTCCCCCCGATTGGCTACTTCACTCTACCGCTTTCCATGCTAGGATTAAGAAACCGTGGAGGTTTGCGTCTCTACAATCTTTCGGAGGATCGGGCGATAGTTAATCATGTACAACGCTTTCTTTGGCTTCGCGGAGAACCCGTTTAATCTCAGCCCTGACCCGACGTTTTTCTACCGCAGCCCTCAGCACGAGGAAGCACTCGCGAATCTCATCTACGGGGTCCAGTCCCGCAAAGGCTTCATCGTACTTACCGGTGAGGTTGGGACCGGCAAAACTACGATGCTTGAGTGCCTACGCGACTTCCTCTACGCACAACGCACCGAGTTCGCCTTCGTCTTCAATTCCCGCATTACCCCGATCGAATTCTTCGAGATGATCGCCTACGATCTCGACTTGCGCTGCGAACGCCCATCGAAGACCGAAGTCCTTTTCAAACTCAACCAGCTTTTGCTCCAGCAGGCAAGCGAAGGCCGCACGACGGTCCTCATTGTCGACGAGGCTCACAACCTCGAATGGGAAGTACTGGAAGAGATCCGCATGTTGGGCAATCTTGAGAATCGGGGCGGCAAGCTGCTTCAAGTGATCCTGGCTGGCCAACCCGAGCTTGATAGGAAGTTGGATGCCCCCAACCTCCGCCAGTTGAAACAGCGGATCGTCTTGCGCTGCGCCCTGCATCCTTTTACGGAAGCCGAAACAACGGAGTACATCGTCAGCCGCCTCAGCCGCGCCGGCATGGAAACTTCAGATGTGTTCTCGCAAGAGGTGCTGAGTGAAATTCACGTCCGTTCCCAGGGAATTCCGCGCCTCATCAACGCCCTTTGCGACAACCTCCTACTCACTGCCTTTGCACTAGAGCGCCGCGACACTACGTTAGAGATGCTCGATGAGGTCGCCCAGGACATGCGCCTAGAATGGCCCGGCCGCCGCTTCCGTCACCGAACTCCCCCCCTTCAGGAAGATTCCTTCCGCCCAACCCCTCACTTCAGCCGCACAGACTAGCAAGATAGCTAAATTTTAATGTAACGTTTCGCCGTTCGGCTGCGGGTACCTCATGTAGCGTCTGACGCCTGTTTGCGGTTGTAAACAAAGCACTTGCATGTTTCCGTCGGAACGACAATCCGACATGCCCTCGTCTCAATCCCCACCTGACTCGCAACTTTCCTAGGCTTTTCTAAGATAAATCCTATGGACCTAGGGTCTCCGCTTTAGTTAACCTCTTTTTGTAGTACACTATCTAAGGTTTCTGCCTAAGAGGGATCTCAGGTGAAAGCCAGAGAAAGGTTCGGCTCAAGATGAGGGAATCGTTTACAGCCAAATACGCAATCATCGGTCTTGCTCTTTTCTTGGGGATTGCCGCGCTCGTCGGCCTCAGCGTCCAGCCGTCGCAGTTGGCGCACATCGCTCCCCCACCAGATATTTACGAAGTGGCTCATATCGCCCCTCCGCCCGATATCTGGGACATGGCTCACATCGCCCCGCCTCCGGACATTTACGAAGTGGCGCATATAGCTCCGCCGCCGGACATCTACGAGATGGCGCACATCGCTCCGCCTCCCGATATTTACGAGATGGCGCACATCGCCCCTCCGCCGGATATCTGGGAATTGGCCCACATCGCTCCGCCTCCGGACATTTGGGAAGTAGCCTAGTTCGTTGAAGAATTTGCCGCTCTCTTCCGATTAGATTAGGGAGAAGGTGGAATGAGCCCGGTCTGGCAAGTTTTTGGAATACTGGCCTTTGTGCTGCAGATCCTATTCGTGGGATCGATGCAACGCAAAGGCCTTTATCGTCGATATCCCTTCCTTTTTCTATATAGCCTAGTCCTTCTTCTAGCTGGAGTTGTTGAGTGGGCCACCATAAAACGGGAGAGCTTCGCCAGCTACTATTGGTCCAACGAGATCATCCTGCAGGTCCTTCTCCTGTTTGCGATGCTCCATTTCATCTTCCTTGCTCTCGCAGCAGACCCCGCGCGGATGCGCAAAGTACTTCTGATCGGCAGCGCTATCATCATTGTGTCGTTCGCCCTGGCAACCTTGAAACAGACGCCGCCCGCATCGGTCCCGGCCGAGCGCCACACGGCCTACTTCATGACCATGCTCAGCCGGAACCTCAGCTTCTGCTCCGCCCTTCTCAACATCGTTCTGTGGAATAGCCTTCTCCAATACCGCCGCCGCGATAGCCAAATGCTCATGCTCGCCGCTGGCGTCGGCATTTTCACAACCGGCAAAGCCATCGGCCACTCGCTGCGCATGATCGATCGCAGCCTCGCCGTTACCGGAAACGGCGTGGTCGTCGTAAGCGCTCTCCTCGCCCTCGCACTCTGGATTTGGACATGTTGGGCTTTGCGGCCCTCCTCCAATTCCTTCCGTCCCGTAGTCGAGCCAACGGACGAACCGGCCCCCAGCACCACTCGTCTCACCTGAAGTGCTCATTCCAGGGCCATTGTCTCTTCCAACACGCTCCCTTAAGCGATAAACTAGAACAGATCCACGCCACCCGCGGCTCACAGTACTCCGAGTCGCTTCCAGAAAGGATTGGCCCATGTCGAATCAAGAAACGAACGTGAATCGGAGAAATTTCCTGAAATCCGCGAGCGCCGTCGGGACCGCTCTTACCGCCGCTACTCCCTTGTTGGCGCGCCCGGCAAGTAAGCCCGCCTCCGGCCGCGTGCTCGGCGCCAACGACCGCATCAATGTCGCCATCATCGGCGCTGGCGGACGCGGCACCTATGTGGGCAAGGAGTTTGCCAAGGCTGGTTCATCCACGCACAACGCGAAGATCGTCGCCGTTTGCGACGTCTACCAGAAGCGCGTTACCGCCAACAAGGAATTCCACAAGTGCGACGGCACTCTCGACTATCGCGAGATCCTGAACCGCTCCGACGTCGACGCCGTAATCGTTGCCACGCCCGACCACTGGCATGCACCGATCGCGCTCGCCGCCATGGACAAGGGCAAGGACGTATACCTCGAGAAACCAATGTGCCACACGGTGGACGAGGTAAAGCAACTCAGCGACACCGTTAAGGAAACCAAGCGGGTGTTACAGGTCGGCTCACAGACCACGTCTGGCGACCAGTGGCATCAAGCCAAGCGCCTCATCGGCGAGGGCATGCTCGGCAAGATGATCCTGTCGCAGGGCTCTTACCACCGCAACTCGGTCGAAGGCGAGTGGAACTGGACCATTGACAAGGAAGCCGGTCCCGACGGCAAGGGCGAGAATTACATCGACTGGAAGATGTGGCTCGGTAACGCGACGAAGCGCGATTGGGTTCGCGACATGGGCGCCGATCGCTTCTTCCGGTTCCGCAAGTATTGGGACTACTCGGGCGGTATCGCCACCGACCTGTTCTTCCATGTCGTGGCGCCGATGAACGTCTGCTGGGGTGAAGCGCAGTTCCCGCACAAGGTCATGGCCGGCGGCGGCATCTATGTGTTCGACAAGCTGCCCGAGGACAACTCGAAGCCCGATCGCGAAGTGCCTGACACGTTCCACCTGATCGGCGAATACGAGAAGGGTCACTCGCTTGTGCTGAGCTCCTCAATGGCGAACTCGCAGCACATCCCCGGCCTCATCCGCGGACACGGCGCCACGCTCACGATGGTCGAGCACGGCCGCTTCGAGGGTTTCGCGCCGCACATCACACTGAAGGCCGAGGTCGGCAGGGGCGGCAAATGGGTGGTGCCCGAACTGGAACAGAAGTTCCAGGGCCAGACTGAGATGAAAGTGCAAGTCAAGGAAGTGAATACCATGCAGACCCACGTCGGCAACTTCCTGGATTGCATGCGCTCACGCCAGAAACCCACGCTCGACGTGGACACCGCCGGCCGCGCCCAGGTTCTGATCACCATGGCAGTGCAGAGCTACCGCGAAGGCCGCGTCCTGTACTTCGACAAAGAGAAGTTCAAGATTGTGCCGAAGGCGCCGCGAGCGTAACAGAGCGACTTACAGCTCAACCAATAAAGGGCGGACCCATAGCGGTTCGCCCTTTTCATTTTCGTTTCCCGGACTCAACCCATTCAAAATTCTAGGAATACATCTCTGTAAGGAATTGGTAAGAATTTTGGAAGGCTTCCGATTGCACGTTACGCTGCTCAAAGCGCTCCATTCCAGTCCTGGTTCTCGCTCATGCTAACCGAGGAGATTTTCACCATGAGCGTAAGCTTTTACCGGGCGGAAGCCCGTCTCTTGTCGCGGACAACGGCATCCTTTACAACGGCGCCGTTTGCTCTAACCTTATTCCTGATTGCTGCACCGAACCTCGTCGCCCAGATTCAGAACACCGGGGCCGTCCGGTGGGACGGTCCCGCCGGAACCCCTTGCGGTACCAAAGAGGGGTTGCCCTGCGACCGTACGCCTCAACATCTGGCCGGACTTTCCGACCCAGCCTTCTGGAGCGTCGCCAACAGTGGCACTAAGCAAACCCTCTTTCGCCGAGCCACTCGCAACGAGCTTGCCGTCAATCGTTGGCCGGTGGGCTCGTTCCTCGTCGACGCCACAAGCGCCTTCGAGGCGACAAAAGGTGCGAAGCAGGTCAACCTTGTCATACCGATTTCGGATGATCGGACGCAGACGGTCGCGCTTGTGCTCGAACACCGCACGGGCGACCTGGAATTCATCGAGCGTTCCGGCGTGCCGAATTCTCCAAACGGAGAGATCAAAACCAGGGTACTTCGGCCCACCTTATACGAGTACTTCAATCAGGGATTCAACCCCCGCCGCCCCTCACCGGTGAAGGGCGCCTGGGCGACCATGATCGCCGGCAGCGACGGCGGTTTTTTCGCCACCGGACTCGCAGCAGGGTTCGAATTTGAGGCTGGCGGCCCCGGTCCTTTGAAGCTTGATTCTGTTCCCGCTCCCCCCGGCCTGGCCCCCAATCCGAAGGGAATTGTCGCGGTCAAATTGATGAGCCTCGGAACCTTCGGCGGCACGCAGTACAACAACTGCCAAGGGAACTTTGCCTCACCCGCGTGCAATTGGTTCTGCACGGAAATGATCGGCGTGCCTTGTGACAACAACCCCCATCTTGATCCCCCACCTGCTGCCCATTGCGTCGACCACCTAGACAACGACGGCGATACAAAGACCGATTCCGGCGACGAGGAGTGCCAATCGCATCCGGAGTATGGAGACGATCTTCATCCCGGTTTCCCCCGCCGCGACTGGGAGTCCGGTAAGTCCTTCGCGCTTTTCGGCGAAGGGAGGTTCTGCACCACCTACGCAACCGAGAGCGAATTCCCGGGCAACTGGATCCAAAGACTCACCGCGATGGGCTGGAAGGCCGAGGAACTGATGAACAGCGCCATTGGCTTCCAAGGCGTCCTACCGAGGGAAAAGCAGGTTCGGTATCGCGCAGGCGGCTGCTGGATCTTCCCATCCTTCGAAGCCGCCGCTGCCTGCAACGCAAGCGGGTCGCAATGCCTCAGTGGTTATCCCTATGCGAATTCCGGCGCCACTTCGAGTAACTACTACGGCCGTGTGTGGGACGACGTTCACCACGCGATGTTCATCGGACTCAAGGATGCGCTGCACATGGCGCAAACGGTACATTGGGGCG
>DASRHX010001030.1:0-5912 GCA_035650295.1 Bryobacteraceae bacterium
CATTGCGCAGAATGCCATTCGGCTCTCCGTCAGGACCCTTTACTACCTCGCCACCCGGCGGATTCGGCGTATTGCGCGTGATCCCGCTCATTTTGAGCGCCATCGTGTTCGCGCCCCAGACATAGCTGCCGTCGAAGGCCACCGGATGAGTGGTTATGACGTCGAGATCGGCCTTCGTCGGGAATCTTTGCTCTTTCAATCGCGGCGGCAATGTGCGTGGCACCACAATCCACTCCCCAGCCGGCGTCGTCCGGGCGCGCTCGCGAATGAACGTCTGAATGTCGCCGATGCTGTTTAACGGCGGCAATTTCCGCTTGTATTCGCTGAGTCCTGCGCCCAGTGCGTGCACGTGAGCGTCGATCAACCCAGGCAATACCATTCGGCCCTTCAGGTCCACGACCTGCGTGGATGCCGTTCGATCCTTCAATACCGCCGCATTCGTGCCCACCCGTTCGATCCGCCCTCCGGTGATGGAAAGGGCCTGTGCGATGGTGAATTTGGCGTCCGCGGTGACGATCCGCCCGTTGTGCAAAATGAGGTCGGCCGCGGCTAAACTGCCCATGGAGCAGAGTGCGGCGCAAATTAAATGCTTCATGAGTCGCTCCTTTGCGCGAGAGACCTATTATCCTGTAACAGTGTCGTTCCTGGACAATCTCGAAAACAACCTCAAGGCGCTAGAGACCGCCGACGCCCGCGATCCGGAGACTTTGGCCCGCCAGCATGCCGAGCGCGCTGCCGCCAAAGATGCTGCCAGGCTTGCGGCTCCGCACGCCGCCGCCCTCAAGTCCAGCCCGTTTACGAATGCCCTCCTCACAGCCGCCCGGGCCATCGGCCACGCCCAGCGCACCATGGTGCGCTTTCACTGGCGCGATACCACGCTCATCCTCGAGGCCAAGGACAAGAAGGTCGAACTTCGCCCCACACCCAAGGGCATCGTGGCGGTTTATTTCGAAGGCGGAGAAGAGAAGAAGACGGAGCCTTTGAACTTGAAGTCCAAGGCGGAAGCATTCGCGCGCTCCTGGCTCGAAGGTTAGGGCGCGGCGCTTGAGGTTGGCTCAAACTTGGCGCCGCGCAGCGTCTGCTCGAAAGCCTTGAGACCCGCGGCCATGCCTTGCTCGCTGGCCGTAAGCGTGGCTGTTCCAAACCGCTTGGCGGTCCTCACATAGAGTTGTCTCACTTCACCGGCAAGCCCGCCATCGGCCGGAACGCGGATCTCCAGCACCATCGCCTCCTCGGCCCCGGCAAAAGAGAGCGGCTTACCCTCGCCCACCAACCACTCAGGGCGCAGCTCGCGCAAGATCAGCTTTTGGTCGGCCACGTACTTCGGCAGCGCCTTATCGAAGTCCTGCGCCTCCTCCGTGAACACTATGTTGCTGAACGGCCCGCTCTCCACCCGCTCCTTATAACCCTGCCCGGGCAACTCGTCCCAGTCCTTGGGCGGCGTCTCCAAAATCCAACTTCCGAAGGCGGCGATCTCGTCCAGAAGAAATACGCTTTGCCCGGCCTGCACCCGGTCCCCAGCCTTCAACTCCACGTCCCCTTCGATGCGCGCACCCTGCACGAAAGTGCCCGACCGTGAACCCACGTCGCGCACCATCGCTTTCCCCGCCGCCACCTTCACTTCAAAATGCGTCCCGGAAAGGGTAGGGTCGCCTGCAATCTGAAATTGAGCCTTCTCCGTGCGTCCCACGATCAAAGCGGAGCCTTCGGCCAGGTTGCGCTTCTGGCCCGCGCCGGTTCCCGTGATGAGTTCCAGAGAGAATGCCATCGCCGCCGCTTCCTATTGCTTCACGCGCGCGGCAACGCTCTGCTTGTCCGGTTCGCTGGCGGCTGTCTTCTGGATCGAACCAACCATCGCGCGATCTAGCAGCAGCAATTTCTCGCCGTTTAGCTCCACCGCCTTGAATGCGGGGGGAAGGTTCTTGGGTTTCACCGCGTAGCCGATGGCAAAACCGACCGCCGTCACCTGCGCATCGGTGAACTGTTTGGATGTGTGGGTAAAGGAATCGTAGGCGCCGCGTTCGGTCAACGGCGCCGACAGCGCCACCGTGCCCTCCGCCTTCGCCCCGGGCGCTACCTCGCGGCCGTACGGCACTTTGGGTTCGGACACGCGCAATCCTGCCGGCGGATTTTCCATCAAGCGCTTCACGAGCGCGCGCCCGCCACGGATCTCCACGTACGCCCAATTCGGATCGAGAGCTCCTTTTTCGCTGTCCCATATGCGGTCGAAGACAAGAATCGGTTCGGAACTCGTGTTTGTGAGCGAATAGCGGATGCTCACACCCGTGGCGCCTGCCTCGATCTTCGTCTCCAACACGGCCTCGCCGTTCATCGGCTTGTTCTCCTTTGTCGCCTTACGCTGAGCGGGCGCGCAAAACGCCGCCAGCGCGCAGACGGACACACATGCCAACACGTTTCTCAATAGAAATCCCGTTCCGGCAGTTTCTTGTCCTTGCGGTACGTGTTCTCGGAATACTCTTCCTTGTCATACGGCGGCAGTCCCGCGGCCCGCAATTCCGAGTTCTCGATGGGCGTGCCCGCCTTGGCGCCCGTGTTCGTTCCCATGGAACTATCCATGGTGCCCTTCTGCATGTCGTCGCAATGGACGAGTTCATGAAAAAGTCCGACATCGGCGGGGCGATTTCCTTCTTTTGCCCACTCTGCGTCGTTATACGGCGATCCGGGCGGCCCGCTTAACTTTGTCTTGTCTGGGTCATACCAAACTTGGGTATCGGCCGCCGGTCCCGCCGTCCCATCGGCCTTCTTGTAACCCTCGCCGCCGGTGGGCGGTCCCGGATCGGTCCACGCCGCGTTGCCCTCGCCCGGGTCGGTCTTATGAATGCGCGTCTTCTTGCCGCTGTCGGCAAGCGACTTCATCAGCTTCTTCCCGCTCTCGGTCTCGGAAATCTTATCGAGGTCCCGTACCACTTTCGCTTGAAACTCCGGCGTCCCCTCGATCGTGATGTTCTCGTTGTATTGTGTGACGATCGAGCCGTCGGGCATCTGCACGGCCTTGGGAAAGCCGCCGTTCAGAATCTTGCCAAGCGCCCCCAATGCGGCCCCTAGCATCGCGCCCAGTCCGCCCATTCCGCCCGCCATGCCGACGATCACCGTCGGCTCCCCCTTGACGATCACGTCGGGTGGACCGAAGCAGATCGCCATATCGCCGATCCGCGACTGCGGCATGAAGCCGACGAGCGTGGTCCAAGCGCCCATAATGATTGGGCCGCCCACGTGAGGGATCGGCACGACCGCCGGCGTTTGCATCGGGCACACGTGCATGTCCGTGACCCGGGCCGCGGGCATGAACCCGATCAGAACGGTCGGCTCTCCCTGCACGATGCTTCCACCGTGTGCGGTCATGTCCGCGATTCTGGCTGCAGGCGAGCCCATAAAGAGTTCTCCCGATTCTACTGCACGTGGACGGCGGTCCTGGCGGCGCGCGGCTCCTTACTGCATACTGCTCGAATCGTGGGCCAAAAGTGTCAACAAAACCATCTGCGGGCCTTTCCAAGCGCCGGCGGGCTCAAACCATTCGTTCAGCGAATGGGCGTTGTCGGACCGGCCACCGCCGCCCAACGTCACCGCCGGAATCCCGAGGCTCATGGGCAAATTCGAATCCGTGCTGCCAATGCGAAACTCTGGCGTAAATCCGAGCGCCCTCGCGCTCCAGGCAGCCGATTTCACGAGCGCGTTCCCTTCATCCGTCTTCCCCGCCGGACGCATCCCAACCAGTTTGGTTTCCGCGCTCACTTTCGCGCCAGACGGCGCGCGCTTGGTGTTCTCGGCTTCGACACCCAGCCGTACAGCGGACATGAGCGCCAATTCGATCTTGTCCAGTTGCCCCGGATCTTCGCTGCGCAAATCGACCTCGAACCAACATTCCTCGGCAATGGCGTTCACCGACGTTCCGCCGTTGATTCTTCCGACGTTGAATGTAGTTTTGGGCGATGCGGGAACCTCGAGGTCGGCAAGCTGCGCCGTGGCGCGTGCCGCGGCGTGTATCGGGCTAGGCCGTCCGAAGTTGCCGTAGCTGTGTCCGCCCGGTCCGCGCAGTGTAATTCGGTAGCGTTTCACCCCTGTGCCGCCGTTGGCGATCCTTGCCGGATTCGTGCCATCGATCGAGATGAAGGCTTTCAGCCTGTCGCGGTGTGGGCCATTTTGAAATAGGTACTTCACGCCCGCGAGATCGCCCAAGCCCTCCTCGGCCACATTCGCTACAAACAGCAGCGTGCGGCGAGTCCTCGGTGCCGCGTCGTTCATTGCCTCCACGATCGCCAGCAGCGCCGCCAGCCCGCGGCTATCGTCGGCAAGCCCAGGACCGTACCAACGCCCCCCTTCTTTCCGCACCTTCACATTCACACCCGGAGCGAAGGCGATGTCCAGATGCGCCGCGATCACCAGCGTCTCCGGCGATTCCCCCTCCCGCCAACCCAGCACATTTCCTTGTGCATCCGTCTCCACTCGGGCCAACCCGAGCTTACGAAACTCTTCAGCGAGAAATTTGCCGCGCTCAGCTTCATGAAACGTCGGCGCGGCGATCTCAGCAATTTGCACCTGCTTGGCCAAGTGCCGTTCGTGATTGGCTTCGAGAAACGCGAGCGCCTTACGCACGTCGGGGCGCTGTAATAGCGCGTCCTGTGCGAAAAGAGAAAAGCAGGAGAACAGAACAAACGCCGGGAGATGACCACGCATCTCCCGATTGTATGGTGAAGTCCTAGCTCACCAGCAGCCCTGCCGCCGGACCGGTCGAGTCGGCAAATCGCTCCACTGGCGTGCCAAACGCGTCGAGCATCGAAACGAAAACGTTCGCCAGCGGGGAATCCGGGCCGTACATCAGGTGCTGATCCGTGCGAAGCCGCCCGCCCGCCTTACCCGCAAGCACCAGCGGCAGGTTATGCGGATCGTGCTTGTTGCCGTCGCGAATGCCCGCGCCAAACAGGATCATGGAATTGTCGAGAACCGTCGACTCGCCTTCTTGCATGCTACGCAACCTCTCAAGCAAGTAGGCGAATTGCATCACGTGCCACTGCGAGATGCGGAAGTAGTCGCGGAGCTTCTCTTCGTTGTTCTGGTGGTGCGACGAGTCGTGGTGGCCGCCGCCGACGCCATCGAGGAATCGGAAGCTCTGGTTGGTGACCTCGTTGCCGAACATGAACGTGGAAATGCGCGTCGAATCGGTCTGAAAAGCCAACGCCATCATGTCCAGCATCAGGCGCACGTGCTCGGGGAAATCCTTCGGAATGCCCGTTGGCTTGGCGGACTCATCGAGCGCGATGCGTGGTTTCCACGTGGTTTGCTCGGGGGCGGACGCACGCTCCAGCCGCGATTCGAGCGATCGCACCACAGTCAGGTATTCATCGATGCGGTGCTGGTCCGCCGTACCCAGCTGGCCGCGGAGTTCCTTGGCATCGTCCAGAACTCGGTCCAGAAGGAGCTGATCTTGCTTGGCTGTGTCGAGACTTTGGCCCGACGTTGCGCGAAACAGGCGTTCAAAAACGGAACGGGGATTGATCTCACGCGCAAGCGGCTGCGTTGGTCCTGCCCAGGCGATGTGCGAGCCATATATGCGCGTGTAGCCCACATTACGGTCGACACCCGTGGTCACGGGAGCGATGGCCAGCTCGAGCGAAGGAAACGGCGTCGCCTTTCCAGCGCTGCGCGCGGCCACCTGATCCATGCTCACACCGTTGCAACTGATGTCTACGCCCAGTGTTTTCGCAATCGTCGTCGATGTCAGCCAGCCGGAAAGCTTCACATAGTGGCCATCGCCGCTCTTGCTGCCCTGGTTCCATAGGTTCGTGAAGACGTTCAGATACGGTTTGAACTCGGTGAGCGGCAACATGCCCTCGTTGAGTTCCCATTCGCCGCCCACGCCCTTCTGCTTGGGCGTCCAGGTCGGCTCATGCATA
>DASRHX010001031.1:0-4956 GCA_035650295.1 Bryobacteraceae bacterium
AGGGCGAGGCGGTGCAATACCTGACGGGAACGGGGGAGGAAGTGCCGGACGTGAACCCGTTTGTCACGCTATTTTTCCGGACTCCCGTTTTCGAGCGGCCGAAGGCATATTACGAGGATTTGGGGTTCGCGCCGCGTTGAACTCACACGGGCGGATAAAGTTTCCTGCCCAAGAGGCCGATGGCTTAGGCGGAGGCAGGAAACATGCGTCGGACTGTGCTGGGGATTTGCTTAGTTTTGGCCGCGAGCCTGAGTATCGCGTTGCCACTGGCGGCGAAGGTACGGGGTTCCGAAGTGATGTACGTGAGTGGCACCTTGCGGGAGGTGCCGGAGAAGACCGAAGGCCATCTGTTCCAACCCAAGGGCAACGAACTGCAGTTTCTGTCGAAGGAAGGCGAGATCCTGATTCCCTTGCACCGAGTGCGCACGGCGACCTATCGCGAGGAATATGTCGACAAGACAGCCGTGGCAAAGGCAAACACGCCGAAGAAAAAGGTTAAGTTGCCACTGCTGCCGGCACTGCCCGGGATACCGAGCCTCAATCCATTTGGCGAGGACAAGCAGCGCATATTGACACTCACCTACACCGACAAGCAGGGCGGCGAACAGAAGGTGGTTCTGTTGCTCGCCCGCAAGATGGTCTCACCGGTGATTTACGCTCTCGAAACCCACGGAAACATGGAAGTGGTGTTGGAACCGGGCGACTACGACGTGGACGAATAGGCCGCTTCCGGCTATTCGCGATTCAGTTTCGCGACGCGGAAATAGGGTTTCGTCTTCTCGGTGGGATCCATCGTGTAAACCTGTTCGGTCTTGGCTGGATCGTAGTCCCGCCACAGCCACACGAGCGAGGCAGGAAGGTCGGCATTTCCCTGTGAGCCGTTGTGTTGGGAATTACCAAAAAAGAAATAGAAGTCGTATTCGCGCATCTTGAGCGAATTGGCTAGCTGGATGTTCTGCAACGGCCAGGAGCCGTGATCGTTCTCCAGATCCTCGTTGCCGTCCGTCATGTAGACGCGAATGTTCCGCTTGGCTTGCTTGCGCACCATATTCGGATACACGTTGCCGCCATCCAGCACACCAGGTTTCCACTGAATGGAAGTGAAGCTTCCGATGCGGCTGAGCACACGGCTGAACTGGTCGGGCATAAACCAGGCGGCGTTAAACGCGCAGATGCCGCCGGAGGAGTTACCCGCGATCGCGCGGCTATAGCCGTCCATGCGGATCTTGTATTTTTTTGCCACCTCGGTCAGAATTTCGTCGCGCAGGTAACGCGCGTAGGTGTCGTTGACCGAGTCGTACTGGATGCTCCGCCAGCGCTGCGTACCGACCAGGCCGGGACTGATGAAGATCGAAATCATCACCGGAATCTTTTTGCCGTGGGTGAGGTTGTCGATGACGTTCAACGTGCGCGACGCGCCTTCGCGTTCGACGTGGTTCTGACCATCCTGCCAGATCATGACGGCCATCGGCGTGGAGCCATCGTATTGAGCCGGAACGTAGGTCCACCAGTCGTACTTGAGCCCAGGATAGATTTTGCTCTCTCCGATCATTTTGGGCGACAGAGTGCCCTGCGGGACTCCCGGTCTGGGGTAGTTTTCCGGCAGGTAAGCCGGCTGGTCGACGCGCGTGCCGGGCGTGGAGCCATCGGCGAACCACTGCATGGAATGAGAACGCCCGGTCTTCAAAACCGTGCGGTAAAACAACAGGCCACCTGCAGGGGTGAGGGCAACAGGGAGGTCGTCCACCTGCAGCCGGGCGGAGGGCGAGCCTTCGATGACGTAGAGGAAGTCGCCGCCATAGGAGAGCGAGGCTCCCGCGAGCCGCTCCTTCTCCGGGATGGCTTGGGTCAGCGCCTGGCGAAATTCAGGATTCGTGGTGGACTGCTTGGCGAGTGCCAGGACCTTCTGAATTTCGGCATCGCTGGCCGCCGTCAACAAGAGGGCGCTGGAGAGGGTCAGGGGAAGAAGATATCGGAACATCGGGGCACATTGTATCAGGAAGGAACTGAGAATCCCGCGCCCTGTTCCGGTTCGGAACAGCGAAAAGCGGACAAGGCGTTTGAGGCGCCAAGATAAAGCACTTTTGGTTTGGCACGCGGCTTGCTCAAGCAAGTGTGCGATGAAAGAGAAAAGGGCTCAAGGGAGCAAGGTTGCTCCTCCTCGAAACCCAACGAAGTTGCAGACCCACCGGTAGATTTCCTCTAAAAAACACACCCAGACGGCCCGCCCAACCACATTCCTTGAGCCCTGTTCACCATGGAAGTGGCCGTTGCAAGTAGTACTTTTCTAATGTGGTGGTAAGGCTAACACGGTAATAATTCATCAGGTGGATTTCCCTATATAGAGAATCGGGTGAAACAACCGATAAGGGGAATTGACTACTTGACTGTGCGTGGAGGAGACAGCGCACGGCGGGACGCCGGTCCCGAACTCACAAAAAACGAGGCGAAGCAAAATGAGGGAAGCAGATCATCTTCGGCAGGATATGGAATTCCAACTCAGTCTGTTGCGGCTGATGACGGTACCCCACCAAGCCAGCTTGCAAAGATCTGGTGACAAACCAGAAGGCGAGGAACAACTGGAACAGCTGTTCCAATTGGCCGAATACGGTTACCGTAACTAGCGTTACACAACTGCGTCACAGCGGGGCACCGCCGGCGATCCGTTTTCGTACCAGCGCGACCAACTCCCGCGGGCGATCCACCTCGACGGCTATCTCAAGCCACCAGATTGGGATTGGTGCGGATAGGGAGGGGGCATCGGGGGGGAGATTTTGAATGTCCTTGGCCGTTGTAAGCAAGACTTCCGCTTTACGGCTGGCCGCCTGCACGGCAAGACGCCGTATCTCGGCTGGGCGATATTTATGGTGATCTCCAAAGACCCAGCGACGGACGGGTTTGATTTTCTGCTCGCCCAAGGTGCTCCAGAATGAAGCTGGATTGCCCAGGCCACAAAAGGCGAGCGAGGAGCCCGGCGCGAAGTCGGTGGCCGGTATGATTTGATGTGGCTGCCCTAACCGGTGCCACGCGCGGGGCACAAACCGGCTGTAGAAAACAGGGGCATCCGTGTAACGGGAGAGTAGTTGGCTTAATCCCGGCCACGGGTGGATGCCACGGGTCACGATCACGGCATGAGCACGCGCCAGGGCATCGAGTGATTCGCGCTGACGGCCGAGTGGAAACGGCGCGCTACCGCTCAGCGGGTCGAGTGCATCGATCAGGACGACGTCGCAATCGCGGCGCAGGCGCCAATGCTGGAACCCGTCGTCGAGCAGGAACACATCAGGCTGGAACTGATCGAGGAGTTTTCTGCCTGCCGCCAGACGGTCCCCTGAGATTCCCAGCGGACCTAGTCCCGACTGCAATAGAAGCTGTGCCTCGTCACCGGTCCGCGCGGCTGGCACAGGCGCGCCGGGCGGCAGAACGATCACCTGTTCGAGCGATTGGCGGCGGTAACCGCGGGTGAGGAAGGCAGGTTCTACGTTTTCCGATTTGAGCCGCCCGGCGAGCCAGATCACTAGAGGCGTCTTTCCTACCCCACCCATTCCGATTCCGCCGACAGACACGACTGGCTTCGGAAGCGATGCCGTATTCGCCTGCTGGCGGTTTCGCCGCCAGCGCGTGCCTACTGCCCAGATGGCGGCCAACGGGCCAAGCAGCACGCGAGCCGCCGCGTGGTGGACCGTGCGCGGGACGGAAGATTGAAAAAGTTCGACAACGGAAGTGGAGGCCTGAGCCGTGGCGCCGCGTTTGGATTCGGCCAGCACGCGGGCACGTTCGCCCAAGGCATGCGCGGCGGCCGGATCGGCGAGAATGCAATCCACCGCGGGGGCAAGATCGGAGGGCGACTGGATGGTGATCATCGCACCGGCGGCGCGAAACTCTTCGGCGATTTCGCTGAAGTTTTCCATGTGCGGTCCGGCAACGACCGGTTTGCCGCAGAACGCCGGCTCAAGAACGTTGTGGCCGCCGCGCGAGGCCAGCGTACCGCCCATGAAGACGACCGTGGCGATTTGGAAGAGGCTCCCCAGTTCGCCAATGGAATCGAGCAGGAGGACGCCGGGAAGCGGAACGGCTTCGCTGGACTTGAGCTGGGAACGGCGCATGAAGGGGAGTCCAGCACGGATGAGTCGCGCGGCGGCCTCATCGAAGCGCTCCGGTTTCCGAGGAACGAGAATCAGCAGCAAGCGAGGGTGCGACGCGGCGAGGGTCTGGAAGGCACCGATGACGGCATCGTCTTCCTCTGGGTCACCGGCAGCGGCGGGAGGCATGGTGCTGGCAGCGACCCATATGGCAGCTGGCGCTGTGCGCTCAATGACGGCAAGCACGGCCTGTGGCGGCACGGCGGAGGTGGGATCGAAGTCGTACTTCAGGTTGCCGCCGACACTGCTGCGGGCGCCGGGAGCGCCGAGAGCGCGAAAGCGGTCGAGGGAAACCTGGCTCTGCGCCGAGATGCAGTCCGGGAGCGAGAGCACGGTACGGAGAAACCACTTAACCGCACGGTATTTCGGGAACGCTTTATCTGAGATGCGGCCGTTCACGACGATCAGACCGGCGCCGGCGCGTTTGGCTTCGTTCCAGAGGTTGGGCCAGATCTCGGTTTCCTGAACGATCAATACGCGGGGACGCATGCGGCGCAGGACACGGCGCACGGCGAAGGTGAAATCGAGAGGAGCGTAGAAGATGGCGTCGGCGTTTGAGCCGAGCTTTTGCTTAGCAAGAGCGTGGCCCGCGAGCGTCGACACTGAGACGTAGAGCCGGGTGCCGGGGAGTTGCGCACGGAGCGATTCGAGGAGCCGTACGCTGGTGAGTACTTCTCCGACGGAGACCGCGTGCAACCAGATGCTTCCATCGCCCGTCTGATGGACCGTGGACGGCAGCCTGCCGAAGCGCTCGGCCAAGGAATGCCAGTAGCGCGGGTCGCGAAAGCTGCGCAGCGCAAGATAGAGTAGAAGG
>DASRHX010001032.1:0-3318 GCA_035650295.1 Bryobacteraceae bacterium
CGTGCCCATATACCCCGGTGTGTAGCCGACCGCCACGTACTGCGGTGTTACATCGTAGATCTTTACGTAGGTCACGTAATACAGCGGCGAGCTCGGCGGAATCGAATAGATGGCTGCCGGAATCGAGGTCGCAACCACCCACGGACCTTCGGCCGAGGAAGCCGTGAACCACACCCCGTTCTCCACTCCATACCACTGGTATTGCGACACCATGATGATCGGCACCGGCGAATTGAACACGTACATGAGGGAAGTATCCGGGATTGGTCTCAGATCAGGCGCGCCGTTAATCACCGGCGTGAACTTGGCCTTAGTGCGGTCAACTGTCGCGGTCTGCGGGATTTCGTTGGCGATGACGGTCTCCTGTGCCTGTGGCGTCGCCGGAATCGAAGCTTTCACATTTTCCTTCGGGCTATCATCCGGTATCTTGAAGAAGTCCGACGGCAAGCTCGTGCCAGGCACGTATTGCCACGGCCCGGCCGAGTCGGGGGCCCGGAACCAGCGGCCGGTAACTAGGACGTAGGTATTCTGATCGTTTAAGTCCTTAAACACGTTCCCTGTCGTGTTCTTCACGTAAAGCAAGTTCGTCCCCTGAAGTGGGGCCCAGTCAGGCGCGCCATCCGTCACAATCAGCTCTGTGGGCGTGGTCGTCACGATAACGTTCGGCACTGCGCCTTTGAGCGAAAGCTTCTTATCAGGAGGTCCCGTCATAAGATCGACGATCCTCTGTTTTGCAAGCTCTTGCGAAACTCTGTTCGCGCTCTTGGGCACTTGCGTTGCCAAGGTCCATGGCCCGGACAAACTCGTCGCCACCACAAAGCCGTTGAAGAGGTGAATGTAGTACTTGCCCGATTTGTCATCCAGCAGAATGAGCGGGCGAGCATTGATGACACGCTCCAGGGAAGTATCGGCTACGGTGCGCCAGACCGGCTCGCCGTCAATGGCAACGAGGACGGCAGTTCTCGGCGAGAATATGATTTTAGGCGGATCATTTTTCACCGGCACTGACCGTCCCATCTTCAGCGCGTTCTCGATGGAAAACATCGCCTGCAGCCGATCGAGGGACATGGTGGAGACGCCTCCGGCCACCATTTTTTGAAAGCCGTCCTGGTACCATGCAGCTTTGTTTGGGCTCGAGGGAAAGGTAACTTTCTTGACTTGGATATTGCTGAAGTGCACGGTGCGGGAGAGCCGGTCCACTTGTGTGTTCGCCGTGATCTCGATTGCGCCAAAGTCCGGATCTTTGGTCCCCGCAGCCAGTACCGACCCCGCAGCATGGGCCTCAAATGAGTGACCATCCCAGTTGTCCAGCTGCGGTTGATAAAGAGTAAACGTCGCGCTCCCCTCTTTGACGACCTTGGGCCACGGGTCCGGGGTAACCTCGTCTGCCGGTGGCTGGTTGCTTACGAAGGTAGTTTGCTGCCCGGGCGCCGTTTGCGGCGGTTGCACAGCCGGGGGCTCCGGGGAGAGTTGTTGGGGCTGCGCTGCCGGTAGCTGGTCACCAGGGGGTTGGGCGGAAGCGCTCTGTTGTCCGGTCATTGTTTGCGGCGGTTGCACGGCGGGGCGCGGCTGAGGGGCACATCCAATAAGAACTGTCGCGATGACGCTACCGAGAATCCGTAAAAAGATGGTATTCACGGGTATCTCCTTTCCGCTACCCAGTTCGAGTTGTCACGAGCGTGAAGCAAAATCCGAAATCTCAAAGTCATCCCTCGCCACTTTTCACTCAACACTCGCCACTCGACACTCATTTGTTGTCGAAAGAAAAGATAGTCTTCCAGTCGTCCTTCATGCTAATGACGGTCCAGCCCTTCTTTTTCGCTTCGTCGTACAGCGCCTGGGTGAAGGTACCAACCCGGGTGTTGGGTAGCCCTTGTGCGGGACCGTAGGCGTACTCGCGCTTCGCGTCGTCGTGCAGCACCAGCATCGCAAGCCGCGCGCCGTCCCCCGCCTGCGTGTACTCGAGCATCTGCCTGTCGCCGGTGGAGTTGCCGAACGCCGCGTAGGGGCGGCGCCCGATCATCAGGTGGATGCCCTCGGGCTTGCCGGCATTGTTGTCGTTGAGCAACAACTTGGGGTCTTTGGTCAGAAACGGCTTGCCGTCTTTGGCGTAGCGGTAGCTGGTGCGGCCTGCAGTGCCGACCACCTGCTCGGGCGGGATGCCGTACACCCGCTCGGAGTACACGCGCACGAAGTCCTGGCCGCCGCCGGTCACGATGTAGGTCCTGTAGCCGTTGGCACGCAGGTACTTCAGCACTTCCTGCATCGGCAGGTACGTGAGCTCCGTATAAGGCCGTTTCCAGCGTGGATCCTTGGCCGCTTCGAGCCACTTCTTCGCTTCGGCGCTGAACTCGTCCACCGACATACCGCTCAAGGTGGCGGCGAGAATCATCTCGAGATCCGGCATCGTGAACTTCGCCATCGCCTCCCGGTTGCCGGATAGCACGGTCTTGAACGGTTCGACCTTGGCGAGATCCGGTTTGGCCTTGACCACCGCCGGAACTCTTTCTAGACAGTAGATCACCTGCGTGTACATCGGCTGCTCCACCCACGTCGTTCCGTCCTGGTCGAAGGTGGCGATGCGCGCCTCAGGCGCCACGAACTGCGGGCTGCCTTTTTCCGTAGTCGACTTTACGAACTCGACGATCGCCTTCTTGGCAGGTCCGTCGTTCCAAGACGGCAGCGGATCCGTCTGGGCATGTGCCTGGGCGAACAGCATCAGAAATAGGAACCCTGCCCCAAGCATTCTGTTTATCATCGTGCGTTTCATTTGAGATTTTCCTTTCGCCTTCTTCCTTGGCCTCTGGTTTGGGGCGAAAGATTCTCGCATCCGGTGTCCCGGGGGGGGCGAAGAGCTGGCTGGTTTCAGGACAGTCGTCAACAATCGGGACCTACTCCGATTCTGAAACCTGAAAATTAGCTCAACTCCTCACCCTCACTGCGTGCGACCTTCGAGCGCTGTGCAACTGTCGCCGCCCACCGGACAAAAAACCTGATAGACTCGGCGTTGGTCGCAACCCGCAACGCCGATCGTAAACAGACCGCGTTCTTCGCCCTGCAGGTAGGGTCCCTGGATGGCCGGTTGTGTGACCTCTTGCGAAAGCACCTGTCCGGTTGCGTTCGGACAATTCATTTCGAATTGTCCGCGGCTCACGGCCGCCTGTATCGCTGTCGGTTGTTTGTTGGCGAGAAATTGGGCCTGGCTTGTACAACCAGTCAAGACCAGCAAAGTAATGAGCGCGAAGTTTATGAATGACCGTGACATATGTGACCTCCTTTTCGTTTCCAGACATTCTCCCGAAAATCGCCCGGCGTTAA
>DASRHX010001033.1:0-3724 GCA_035650295.1 Bryobacteraceae bacterium
AAGCTGGCTGTAGATCGATCCGTTGAAGTAGAGGCCATAGCCGCCGCGCAATAGCAGCGAATGCTTCGGCAGCGGCTTCCATGCGAATGCAAAACGGGGCGCAAAGTTGTTGCGATCCGGGTCGATCAGGGCGTCGGGGAATGCGCCCGAATATGTGCCAGAAGCGCCCGGCGTTACGAGCGCGGCACCACTGTAGCCGGAAGCGATATCAAGATTGGCCGAGCGGCGGTACTTTTCATAGATGGGCTGCGTGTACTCGTAACGAAGGCCGGCGTTGATACTGAGGTTTGCATTGATTCGCCAATCGTCTTGTACAAAGGCGTTCAGGGCGTATCCGCGAAAATAGTTGTCGGCGTTGCCGTATCGGATGTTGGCGGTCTGCGGGAAGCCAAGGAGGAAATCGGCGAAGTCGTAGCCGGTGGCAGCGAGAGGATTGCCGTTGGGATCAAGGGCACTGGTGAGCAACCCGCTGAAGCTGTACGCGCCCCGGCCGGAGGGTTCGCTGATCTGATTGGTAAGGCTCCGGCGGTAGGTGATGCCGGTGGCGATGTTGTGCTGCTTGTGAGTCCAGGTGATGCCTTCCGTCAGCGACCAGGATTGATCGGCGCGCTGGCTGGGGTTCCCGTCGGTGAGTGCGCCGTAGTTAGTGAAAGAGAGATTGGGCGGGCCGAAGGAGAAGGGATTGCGCGAGGTGCCTTGAATGCCCAATCGCGTGGAAGTGTCCTCGCCATAAGCAAAGTAAGGGGTGGTGGTCGAGCGGTTGCGGCTGAAATCGAGCCGCAGGTTGTTCAACAGAACCGGCGACAGCGTGTGCGACCAGCCGAGGTTGACGCGGATGCCGCGGCCCGATGTTTCGTCGCGGAATCCGAAGAGTTGCAGCGTTTCCCCGCTGCGGCGCTGTAGGCTGAAGCCAGCATTCAGCCGGTCCTTTGCGCCGAGCGGCTGTAAGATGCGCAGGTCGAGGTTGTCGTTGTTGCTGGGATTCGAGCTGACGATGTTGTAGTTCTGCACGCCGCCCGGAAGCGTGGGCGCGGGGAAGAAGGCGAGCAAGCCGGCGGCCGCGGAATCGATGCGCGACTGGGGAATCACGTTGCCAGGAAAGGGCAGGCCAGATCCTGGATCGAAGATCGATACGCGGCGGCCACGGGAAACGGATGTTGAGAAATCGCCCGCGCGATCGGAGTCCGTGGGCACGATGCCGAAGCGGCTAACGGGATTGCTGCTGCGAGTGCCGTTATAGTTGACGAAGAAGAACGTGTTGGGGCTGGAGAACAACTTCGGAATGCGCAGCGGACCGCCGAGACCAATGCCATAGCGCGCGCGTGAATACTCCGGCTTGGCCACGCTTTGGCCGTTGATGGAGTAGGAGCGGGCGTCAAAGGCGGAATTGTTCAGCGAAAAGGTGGCGCGCCCGCGGATCTGCGCCTGCTGATTGCGTCGGCGGTTGCCGAAGGCAGCGACACCGCGCTGGGCAAGGAAGGCCGGACGTCCGCCGGGGCCGCCAGCGCGCGGATCGCCTCCGGGTCCACCGGGGCGGCGTCCGCCGGGACCGCCAAAGCCGCCAGGACCACCGCGCCCGCCGAAGCCGCCGCCTGGGCCTCCACCAGGACCATCTGGGCCCCCGAAGCCAGGGCCTCTGCCGCCGGGACCACCTGGACCGCCGGGACCGGGTCCGCCCGCGCCCGGGGCTTGGCCAAGTTGTCCTTGCGGAGTGACGCCGGGTTCGCCCAGACCGAATCCGCCTGGGCCGCCGGGACTGCCCATTCCGCCTCCGGGTGGTCCGAAGCCGGGACCAAAGAGTCCAATCTCGGGCATTCCCAGACCCTGGCTTGAGCTCCCGCTTACCAGGAACGTCTCCGTCGCCGTAGGTGCGAACTCGGGTTGCTGTATTGCCGGGAGATCGAAGTTCAACTCTGCTTGTTGTGGATCGCCTTGTTGCTCCACGCGATTCATCTGCATGCGTTGGAACGCCTCTCGGCGTTGGGCCAGCCTATTCGCGGGCGCCACCTGAGGGCGCGCGACTTCGAGGGCGAACGGAGTGGGCACCTTCGCGGGGGGCGTGACGATAGCGGTGGACGACTTCACGAATCCGAAAGCGGAAATCTCCAGCGTCCATGGCCCGTCGGGGAGATTGCGAACGACGAAGCTGCCGTCCTCCTTCGTATACACGGTGAACTTCTTGTCAGCCTGGGTCAGGGTGACAGTTGCGCCGGGAATCGGGAGGTTCTTCGAGGCCACGCGCCCAGTGAAGTCCGCCGCGGGCAGCATCGAAACGGCGAAAAGGAGAAGAGTGATTCGCATGCAAAACGTCGTGAGCGGGTGCCCTGTTCTTTAGACGAGCGCCAGGGCGTCTGGTGTTACCCGGCCTATAATGAGGCGCATGGTGAAAGGAAGCGCACTTGCCGTGGCCGCGTCCTTAGTCGCGCTTCTATTTGCTGCGCGCGAGGGTCCGAAAGCACCCGCATCTGAATTTCACTTCATCCGCACGGAATATGTCGATTTGATGCGCGCGCGGGGAGGATTTGGCCGCGGCTGGTGGATGCAGGACTGGCCCGAGGCGGACGAACACTTCACGATGGGCATACGCCGGTTGACGCGCATCGATGTAGGCGAGCCGCGGCACCTGTCGCTGCTCGACGACCGCCTCTTCGACTATCCGTGGATCTACGCGACGCAAACGGGCTATTGGGATCTGAGCGTGGCCGAGACGAATCGCCTGCGCGAATACCTGCTGCGTGGAGGCTTTCTCGTGGTCGACGACTTCTATGGTCCGCAGGATTGGGCCGTCTTTCGCGAGACGATGGAGCGTGTCTTTGCCGGGCAAACGATCCTCGAATTGGAGATGGAACATCCGATGATGCACGTGCTGTTCGACATCGATGAGCGCACGCAGATCCCCGGCTTGCGGCATCTCGGCATTGGCCGCGGCGGGCGAACCTATGCGCAGATTCCGGCCGGCCCACCGCACTGGAGAGCGATGCACGATCCGAAGGGACGCATGGTGGTCGCGATCAATTTTCAGATGGACGTTGGTGACGCATGGGAGCACGCGGATCTGCCGGCATATCCGGCGGAGATGACGGGGCTCGCTTATCGGTTTGGCATCAACTACATCATCTACTCGATGACTCATTGACGCCGAGTACTCCCGCGATGGCAACGGCGGCGGCGCGGGTGGAGTCGGCGCTCACGGGCGGGAGCATGGCAAGACGCGCGGCCTGGTCGTCGAAACGGCGCGGGAAGGGAAGCGCTGTGTGCCGGAAGCGGTAGTGCATCGTGTCGGCGATGCTGTTGTATCCCGCGCCTGTGAAGATGTGGCGCGCGCGGTGGATGAGGTTGGCGGCGGGAAAGTAATCGAAAGCGGGCGTGCCGCAGGAAAGCGGCCAAGGGGTGATGGCGGCGATGGGCATGCCGTCGGGCAACTGTTGCCTCGCGAGTGCGAGCAGTTGCTCGACCTCTTCGAGCGGCCCACCGTGAATGACCAATGCAGCGCCATCATCCAGCATTCGGTCCAGTTCGGTGTGGATGGGCGTCTCGATGAGAAGTGGACGCAGGCGGACCAATCCTGGAAGACGCAGCAGTGGGGGCTGCAGCAGGGCCTCGTGATCGGCTGCAAGGGATTCGATGGCGATGGTGAGCGCGAAGCCCGTCCATGCGCTACCGCCGCCGGCGATCGAGGTGCAATTGTTGAGGCGGCGGGCGATGTGAATGAACGGGGTTGGCG
>DASRHX010001034.1:0-2705 GCA_035650295.1 Bryobacteraceae bacterium
TCGGGGATACGGCGATGCAGAGAACGAACCATCGCTGCCGCAAGTATATCAGCAGGGAAAATTTGGGTATCCTCGGCTGAAAGGATTTCCATGCCGACGGCCAGCGAAGACCAAGACTCTATTCGCCAACGGGAATACCGAACCGCTTTTCGCGAACTGCATGAAAAGGGCTGCTTCGTCATTCCGAACCCGTGGGACGCTGGGAGCGCGCGCTATCTACAGCACCTCGGCTTCCCTGCCCTGGCAACAACAAGTTCCGGCGCCGCCTTTTCGCTGGGCCGTCCCGACGAGGACAGGGCCGTTCCCCGCGACGTCATGCTCGCCCACATCGCGGAAATTGCCGGAGCGGCCGGTGTTCCCGTGAACGCCGACTTCAAATCCGGCTATGCTCGTGAGCCCGCCGCTGTCGCTGCCAACGTCCGGCGTTGTATCAAGACGGGGGTAGCCGGTCTGTCGATCGAGGACTCAACAGAGGATCCCGAAGCTCCGCTCTTCGAGTTCACGCTGGCGGTCAAGCGCATCCGCGCCGCACGAGAGGCGATCGACAAATCGCGTACGGGGGTTCTGCTGACGGCACGCGCCGAGTGTTATCTGGTGGGCACTCCGGAACCGTTAGCCGAGGCAATTCGCAGGCTGCAGGCTTATTCCGAAGCAGGCGCCGACGTCCTCTATGCGCCGGGCCCGCGCACGAAGGAAGACATCCGGGCGATTGTCGAGGCGGTGCATCCCAAGCCGGTGAATGCACTGATGATTGCCGGGACCGGACTTAAAGTTTCGGATTTTGCCGAGATCGGGGTACGGCGGATCAGCGTGGGTTCGGCGCTGGCGCGTTGTGCATGGGGTGGCTTTCTGCGCGCGGCACGAGAGATTGCCACGCAGGGGACGTTCGACGCATTTAATGACGCACCGGCGGCTGCAGAATTGAACGAGTTCTTTCGCAAGGATGCCAACTCCGATATCCTTTGACCGGAGGCCCCGATGCCTGCTACGCCCACCGCAAGCGATTCGCCCACGCGCCCGCTGACTCTGCTTAACGATGAAGAACGGATGTTCCGCGACACAGTGGGGCGGTTCGCCCGCGAGCAGATTCAACCGCACGTGCGCGCGATGGACGAGGAGAGCAAGTTCCGGCCCGACCTGCTGCGGCAGATGTTTGAACTCGGGCTGATGGCGATCGAGATTCCCGAAGAGCATGGCGGGCAGGGCGGGACGTTCTTTCAATCGGTGCTGGCGATTGAAGAGATTGCGCGCGTGGATCCCGCAGCCGCGGTAATTGTCGACGTGCAGAACACGCTGGTGATCAACGCGATTTTGCGATGGGGAAGCGAGGAACAGCAGAGCCGCTGGCTGCCGCGCCTTTCGCGCGATACTGTGGCCAGCTACGCGCTGAGTGAGTCGGGATCGGGGTCGGACGCCTTTGCACTCACCACACGGGCTACCCAAAATGGCGCCGGCTGGCGGCTCAATGGACGCAAGCTATGGATCACCAACGCCGCCGAGGCCGGGCTATTCCTGGTGTTCGCAAATGCCGCTCCCGAGCAAGGCTACAAGGGCATCACCTGCTTCGTGCTGGAGCGCGAGACAGCGGGGTTCAAGGTGGGGCGCAAGGAGGACAAGCTGGGTATTCGAGCTTCGTCCACCTGCGAGCTTCTGTTCGACGACGTCCTGGTGCCCAGCGCGAATGTCTTGGGCGATATGGGCAAAGGGTACAAGATCGCCATTGAAACGCTGAATGAAGGGCGCATTGCCATTGGCGGGCAAATGGTGGGCCTGGCGCAGGGTGCCCTCGACCATGCCCTGCGCTATGCGCAGGAGCGTAAACAGTTTGGCAAACCGATCGCGGAATTCCAGGGCGTGCAATTCGACCTTGCGGAAATGGCAACCAGGATCGAGGCGGCGCGTCTATTGACATATAACGCCGCACGTCTGCGCGAAGCTGGACGGCCATTTTTGACCGAAGCGGCAATGGCCAAGTACTACTCCAGCCAGATCGCCGAGACGGTGGCCAGCCAGGCGGTGGAAATTTTTGGTGGCGTTGGCTTCACAAAGGATTACCCTGTAGAAAAGCTCTATCGCGACGCCAAGATCGGACGCATCTACGAAGGCACGTCCAACATGCAGAGGCTGACCATTGCCAAACAGATTTTGAAGTAGAGGTAGACGATGAAACAACTGCTCGCCAGCCTGATTCTGATTGCGCTTCCCGCGCTTCCACAGGGCTTCCGCGAAGCCGGCGCGCCGGATCTGAGCGACGCCCGCATCCAGGAAATCATCACCAAGTTCGCCACCAACGAGGCCAACTTCGCCAAGGCCCGCGAACAGTACACCTATCGCCAGACGGCGCGCGTGCACGTGCTGGATGCAGGCGGACGCGTGGCCGAGCGCTACGACATCGTGAGCGACATCGTGTTTTCGGCCGAGGGTAAGCGCACCGAGCGCGTGGTAAAGGCACCCGTTTCCACGCTCCAAAGCATCCAGCTGACGCCGGAAGACGAGCAGGATTTGCGCAGCGTGCAGCCGTTCGTGCTGACTATTAACGACATCGACAAATACCACGTTCGATACATCGGGCAGGAGAAGCTCGACGAAATACCCTGCTACGCCTTTGCGGTGCGTCCGAAGAAGATGGACGTGGGCCAGCGTTACTTCGCGGGCATCGTATGGGTGGACGACAAGGACCTGCAAATCGTGAAGAGTTACGGACG
>DASRHX010001035.1:0-14364 GCA_035650295.1 Bryobacteraceae bacterium
AGCTTGAAGGCCTGGGTGATGTCGTAGGAGCAGCGGGACCAATCGGCGCGCTGGTTGAGAAAGTCCTGGAACTTGCCTTCGGCGAGCGAGGACTGGTCGTCCATGCATTTGCCCCAGGTGTAGTTGCCGATCAGTTGAAGACCACGGCCGAAGCGCTTGTTGAGTTTCAACTGGAGTGCATTGTATTCGGAATTGAACTTGTTGCTGCCGCCGTCCATGTTGCCGGTAAAGCCGGCGCGCGCCAGAAGGCGGCGGGGATCTACGGCGCCCGGAGCGGGCGTAAGCGCGTTGTTCCAGCCGACGTAGCCGATCTGCTTGCGGTTGGCGGAGCCGACGTAGCCGACTTCGGCGGTCATGTCGCTCATAACCTGGTGCTGAACGAACACGTTCCACTGTTGCGAGTAGGGCGTGCGGTTGTCGGGGTTTTGCGGCCAGCCGCCGATGGCCTGCGTGCTGCCGAATCCGGGGCCCTGCTGCTCAATGGAGAAATCGGGCGTTGCGCCGCGGTTGAAGCTCATCAACTGTTGCGGAAGGTAGGGCCAGAATTTGCGGAGGTCGTTGATCTCCTGCATGAAGGTGGAGTTGTAAAAGACGCCGGCGCCCAAGCGAACCACGGTTTTACTGGTGAGCTGATAGGCGATGCCGATGCGCGGGCCGAAGTTATTAAAGTCGCTGCTCATAAGCGAGCGGCCGTAGCCGAGGGTTTGAGGCGGCGAATTGACCTGACCGTTGGCGGGGTTGGGGAGAGGATTGACACCGGCCCACATGAGTTGCGCGGTGTAGTTGCCGTTGGAGTCGCGGCCAACGAGGAGATTGCCGAGGGCGTCGTTGACGTCGTGCGGACGGATTCCGGATTCCCAGCGCAAGCCGAGGTTGATGGTGAGCTTGTCGGTGATGCGCCAGTCGTCTTGCACGAACGCTTCGAAGTAGGGCTGGCGCGCATAGAGGGTCGGAATAGTAAATCCACGCCGAATTTCGCTGGGGTAGCCGAGCAGCATGGTGGCGAAGGAGTGGCCGCCCGTTCCATTGGAGTTGGTGACATCGGCCCAGAACGCGGCGTCGCCGTTAGTGGGGTTGGAGTAGGAGGCGTCCATGGCACGCGCGGAGTATCCGGCGCCGAACTTGAAGGAGTGACGGCCGATCACCTTGCTCAGCTTGCCGCTGAACTGGTGGCTCTTGTCCATGATGGTTTCGCCGCCGCCACCACCGACGCCGGTCATACCGAGAGCAGTAAAGGTGGGACGGGTGTCGCACAGGGCGGCGAGGTCGAACACTTTGATGCCCGCGCCGTTGAGGATGCCCTCGCGGGTGAGGCCATCGCTATAGGACGGGCAGCCGGGGTTATTCGGTTTGTTGAAGCCCCATTTGACTTCGAGGACGGTGGAGGGGTTGAAGATGTGGTTCCAGCCGATGCCGTAGTTATCCACGTCGTAGCGATTCAGGTTGGAGTAGTAGCCGAGGACATTGGGGATCTGCTGGCCGACGCGCTGACGGAGCATGCGGCCGAAGACGAGGTCCTTCTGGCTAAAGCTATGGTCAAAGCGGAGGACGAGCGCGTCACGATCGTTGGACTGGCCACGGGTGGTGAAGAGGTTGTTCGCATTATTGGAGGTGACGCGATTAGGGAGCGGAGTTAACTGGTCGACAATCTTGCGCATCGACGGGTTAATGCGGGCAGCCGGAAGGATATTACCGGCGAAAGGCTGCCGGACGATGCGTCCGCTGGCATCGGTAGTGCCGGTCAGAGGATCGAAGATTTGCGTGGACACGCTGGAGAAGTTGCCGCTGCGCAGCGGCTCGAGCGGCACGGTGGCTTGCGCGGTTTGGCCGCGGCGCCAGCGGAAGCCTTCCCAACTGGCGAACCAAAAGGTTTTGTCGCGGCCGTTGTAGAGTTTCGGGATGACGACGGGGCCGCCGGCGGAGAGGCCGTACTGATTCTGGCGGAAGGGAACCTTGCCGCTACCCTGGCGGTTGGCAAAGAACTCATTGGCGTCGAACTTGTCGTTGCGGACGTACCAGTAGGCCGAGCCGTGGAGGTCGCGCGTGCCGGACTTGATGGAGAGGTTGACGTTGGCACCGGCGGAGCGGCCGTATTCGGCGGAGTTGCCCGTGGCGACGCGGAACTCCTGGATGGCGTCCATGGGAGGCGAGCCGCCGGGGGAGTTCATGAACATCATGTTGTTGTCGAGGCCGTCCATGGTGTAACTGTTGTCCTGTGTGCGCTGGCCATTGACGGAAACCATTTGGGTGCCGGAGAGGTCGCCTCGGCCCTGGCTGCGGCGGATATCGCTGGTGCCGGGAGTGAGGACGAGGAGGCGCGTGTAGTTGCGGCCGTTGACGGGGATGCGCTGGAGTTGGGCGGTTTCGATGACGGAGCCGACCGAGGTTTCCTGCGTTTGGAGCATGGGCGCGGCGGCGCTGATTTCGACGCTCTCGGTAACGTCGCCGACGTCGAGGGAGAAGTCGATCTTGACGGTGGCGCCGGTTTGGAGAACGACGCCGGTTTGTACTTTCGTTTTGAAGCCGGCGTTAGTGACGCGAACCTCGTAGGGACCCGGCACAAGCGGGCCGATGCGATAGGCGCCGGCCTCATTCGAGGAGCCGGTGCGGGTAACGCTGGTAGCTGTGTTGGTGGCCGAAATGGAGGCGCCAGCTACCGTGGAGCCGGTAGCGTCCGTGAGGATACCAACGAGGACGGCGTCGGTACTTTGGGGGAAAGCTGCGGACGGGAGGAGCAGCGTTATGACGATAGCAAGAAAGAGCTTAGACTTGGAGCCCATATACACACCCCTTTCGCCTTCCCGCACGAGCGGGTGACTGGTACTTTATACGCTAAAGGAGCGAGGTGTCAAGGGGGGTGAGGTGTGCGACGACAAGAAAATGAGAGCGCTTGCTTAATATGTCGGCGAAAGCATGGCGAGGGCGGGGGGGCTGAGACCTTCAGAAGCGCCAACGGAGAGTAGCTTGAACGGCGCGGGGTCCCCCGATTTGGAAGACGGGGCTAAGGCCGCTGGCCGGTGTGCCGGTACCGAGCATGACGTTCAGCATGGAGGAGGCTTGCCCGAACAAGGGGCTGGCGAGGAAGCGGACCGGATCGCCAAACTGGGCGACGTTAAACACATTGAACGCCTCAACGCGGAGCTGGAGGCGCTGGCGTTCGGTAATGGCGAACTCGCGGGCGATGGAGAGATCGGTCTGCGACATGCCCAAGCCGGCGATCGCGTTTCGCCCGAGTGTGCCCTGGCGCAGGGTCCCGGGCGTGGAGAAGGCTGCGCGGTTCAATTGGTGACCGCCGGGCGCGGAAGAATCGCTGAGCCATATATCGACGCCAGCGACGAGATCGGGGCGGAAGATGTTGGCAAAAACCGCTCCCATCGCGGCTTCGGACTGCTGCACATTGATGGGGAAACCGGTGCGGGCGCGCAGAAATCCCTGTAGCGACCAATCGCGGAAGAGAGCGCGGCGGCGGTTGCCGCTCTCCGCGCGGAAGGCGAGGCTGAAAATGTGCCGCGCGTCGAAATCGGAGGAGCCGCGATCGTCGCCAGCAGCGAATCCATCGCCCGCCCAGTGGAGCACAGAATCGGTCGAGGCGTCATCGATGGAATGCGACCACGAGTAAGAAGCGAGCACCTGGATGTTACGAGACATGCGCCTCCGCCACTGCAACTGAAGGCCGTGATAGTCGGATTGGCCATGATTGGTCAGCGAGGCGGAGCGCACGAGATTTGCGCCCAGCGCGCCATCCACCTCGCGACGCAGCAGGAGGCGGCCGGAGGAACCGACGTAGGAGACCGAGAGGATATCGGCCGCTGTAATCGAGCGCTCGACCGACACGTTCCATTGCCAGACCTTGGGCAGCCGCAGGTCTTCCGGGAAGCCATAGCTGATGAGCGAACGCATGGTGCCGGTGGTCTCCGGGTAAGGACTCGCCACTTGCCACAGAGAATAGGGAATTCCATTCAACAGGTCGGACGCCGCGGCAAGGCTGGAATCGAAGTAGAGCCCGACGCCTCCGCGCAACACCATGCGGCCGGCTTCATCCATTCGATAGGCGATGCCCAGACGCGGGGCGAAATTCGTTAGGCGGCTTTGCCACAATGGCGGATCGGTTCGGGGACCGAACAGGTCCGCGGGACGGCGGTCACGTTGAATCGGAAATTGGGATACGGGCGGCGGACCGAACTCCCAGCGCACGCCCGGCGTGAGGGTCAGCCGGGATGTGGGCCGCCAATTGTCCTGCGCATAGAGCGAGAGTTCCTGCATGTCGATGCGGTTCGACTTCAACTCCGTTTCCGAGACCCAGAGATTGCGTAGCGCTAGAAGGTCGGCGAGGCTGTCGGACATGACGGTAAAGATGCTGGCAGCAGTGAGCCGCTGCGGAGCCATGCGGCGATAATCGCCGCCGATGTGGAGTTGGTGCGCCTTCCACGTCGCGGCGACGTTCTCCACGATGTTCCATTGGGGCTGGCGATAGTCGTTTTCGCGGCCCGATACAACTTGACCCAGTCCGCTAGCGGCAAAACGAAAGAGGCTCGAACAGGTCGTCTTGCTCTGAAACACCGCGGAAGCCAACTCGTGGAAATAGCAATCCGGCACGGGCCGCTCCTGGCGCCAGGAGGAACTGGCGCTCGCGCCTGTGAGGCTGAAACGGAAATCGTTCACCAGCCCGGGACGCACCTGCCAGTTCCAGCCAAGCGCGGCGGACTGGAAATTCGCTTGCAGTTCGTTCACCTGTGCGCTGCCAAATTCGCTCCGCGAGGGCGTCCGGCTCAATCGGCCGAACAAGGTCATGTGCCGCGTCAAGGCATGATCCACACGCAGGCTTGCGTTCTCCATGCCTGATGGCCGCACGCTCTGTCCGGCCCACTCATCGGTAGTTGCGCTCAACGAACCGCCGTTTCCTTTCGGATACAAATCGAGAAGCGAGAGCGCCCAGGCGGGAGCAGAAAGACGGATCGCTTCGGAGGGCACGGGTGTGCGCCAGGTGGCGGGTTGGCGGAAGTGCAGCCATTCATATGCGGCGAAAAAGAATGTTCGGTCTTTGATCAAGGGGCCACCAAGTGAGGCACTGAAATCGACGACACGATTGGGAGCCGCGCCAAGACCGTATTGATTGGCAAACCAGTCATTCGCGTTGAAACGCTCGTGACGGCCGTAGAAAGCGCCGCTGCCATGCCACTCATTCGAACCAGAACGGGTGCTGAGTGAGACTTGCGCTCCGGGCAGACGGGCCAAGCCCGCGCCCATGGTGGAGGTTTGAATGCGAAATTCGTCGAGCGCTTCGAGGCTGACCAGGTTATGAAAGCTGCCAAACGCAGTCATTCCCGGCAATGTGCCACCGGCGGGCTGCGCAGGCTGGCCACCGCCCAATACGCCGGTGTTCAAGCTGACTCCGTCGATATTGAAGTAATTGGCGTTGGGGCGCTGGCCGTTGGCGGAGAACTGACCGGCGTCGCCGCGGGTAGCGGGCGTCACCAAGGTTCCGGGGGCAAGATCGAGCAGGCTTACCAGCCCGCGGCCGTTGAGGGGAAGATCGCCAATCCACTCGCGGCCCACCAACGTACCGATGGAGGCGTCTTCGGTTTGGAGAGACGAAGGCCCGCCTTCGACGGTGATGGTCTCTGAGACGCTCCCCAGGAGAAGTTGGAAATCGACTTGCGAGGGCTCGCTGACGTCGAGCTTGAGGCGAGAGCGAACGACGGTACGGAAGCCCTCCTTGCGAACGAAGACTCTGTAGAAACCGGGCTGTACGGAGGCCAGTGTGTAGCGGCCCTGCGATCCCGATTGGGCGACACGGCGAAATCCAGTGTCCTCGTTGACGATGGAGACCGTCGCGCCTGTGACGGCGCGATCCATCGGGTCCTTCACCAATCCGGTGAGGTGCGTATATTGCTGAGCATGCACCGCGTGGAGCATGACCAACGATCCGAGAAGTGCCGCCGCGCCCGTCCGGAGCATCGTGTTTCCTATTCTCACGCTATTCGCGCGAAGTTGCAGGAGGAGCGATTGAAGAGAGCTGGCGCCGTGCGAGAGATTGCACCAGCGCAAGGTCCGAGAGAACGCGCGAAGGGAGTTCCTGCGGGTCGCCTTCGACTTCCGCGCTTCCAAACAGCATGGAGAGCGAACGCTCCAGGCGGCGGGAAGCGCTGAACAGGTCACCTTGCGTGGAAGGGAGGCTTGCCGAGCCGCCGAGCGAAGTGAGAGCTGGTTTCAGGGAGCGATCCAGTGCGGCTGCCTCTGCGGACAGCGCGGCCAGATGATCGCGTTCGATGCCGCTGAACAGGTTCGCGTCTTCGGGCTGCATGGGGCCCAAAGCGGAACGGGGAAAACGCGATTCGAGGCGCCGCATGGCGTGAGCGCGCGCCATGAGCGTGTCGGCGCGATCAAGTGCGTCGGAAGCGAGCTGGTCGAGCAACAAGCGGCTACCGAGATAGCGCTCTAACGCGGGCGCGAGCGGGGAAACGCCGGCTTTCAATGTCGAACCGGCGGCGTTGGGGACCGGCACCTGCGTGTTCCCCGGATCGGAGAAGCGGATCTCGACGTTGCGCAGCGCACCCAATCCCGCAGCCAGTTCCTGTTGACGTTCCCGTGCCAGTCCGATACCAGTCACGCGATCCTTGCCTTCAGCGCGGGTCACTTCGACGGGCTCGCCCAAATCGGCCTGCAGGCGGTGAAGCATGACCCAGACCTTGAGTTCTTCGGACTCCGTGGCGGCGGGCGCGGGAGCGATGGGTGCGGAGGCAGACGGAGACTTGGGAGCCGCGAAGGTCGAGGGCACGGGTTCCGACGCGGTCGTGTGAACGGAGTCGGGCTCCAGCTCCGTGAGCTCTACCCATTCCCGGTTGCGAAACACGAAGGTTCCTTGGACCGCATGTAAATCAGCGCGCCGCAGTGTCATTGAAGCCTCGCGCAACTCACCCGATGGGGTCTGCGTACGAATGCGGTAGCTGTCGCGGTCTTCGGTGACTTCGTCGCTCTTGGTAGACAGGCCATCACGCCAAGCGCCGTAGGAGCGCACGCTGAGCGGGTCCTGCCAGTCATATCGAGCGGCTTCAAACAACGCGGCCACGGGGCTGGGACCGGTGGCGGGAAGCAGTCGCGTAAAGCTGGCGGTGCGCTTGCGGATTTGCAGGCGCTTGGATTTTTTGGGGACCGTGCGTTCGGCCTGGGCGGCGCGTTGCAGCAACTCCGCCGCTTTCACGGAAGGCGTTTCGCGGAACAAAACGAAGCCAAGCAGGAGCGCGGCCGCGGCGCCGGCGGGCAAGGCAAACCGTGGGCTCGCAACCGATTTCAGCGAATCCAATATGCGGCGCCAAATGGCGGGCGGGGCCATCTGATCGTCGATGCGGCTCATCTGGACGTAGATATCTTTCCAGGGCTCGGGCGGCGGCGGCAAATGTTCACGCAGAACTGTTTGACGGTATTCGACACACTCAGAGATGGTCTTCTGGAGGCGTTCCAGCTCGGCGCGGCAATCCCAACAAGCGTCCAGGTGGCGGCGCACCTCGGCCGTCTCGGACGCACTCAATTCGCCGTCGCAAAACAGCATCAGCCTGTCTCCGTCTGGATGGGAGCGCTGAATCTTACTCATGACTGGCCTTCCTTAGGCGCGTCAGCGCCCGTCGCAAAAACTCTCCTACCGTGGAAGCGCTAATTCCGAGCGCCTCGCCGATTTCCGGATAGCGCAACCCCTCCATACGCAGCATCAGGCAGCGGCGCTGCTGTTCGGAGAGACCTTCGATGGCGTGGTGAAGATTGGCGATCCGCTCGCGGTCCACTAGGCTGCGCTCAGGGTCTAGCTCGGAGGTGCGCAGCTTCTGTTCGAGCGCCGGTTCGAATGCCTGCGTCCTATTTTGGCCCGAGCGAATTTTCAAACCATAGTTATGCGCCACGCGAAAGATCCAAGCGCGGTGATTGAGGATTTCCACACCCTTTATTAGGGTTATATAAAGGCGCAGGAACACTTCCTGCGTGGCTTCCTGCGCTTGGGGCGGGTGCAAACCGATGAGCAGCAGATAGCGGTAGACGTCGTCGCGTACTTCCTCGAACAGCGTTGCCACCAATTCTTGGGGCCCACTGGAATTTTTCGCGCCGGCGAGAGATTTCAGTTGTCCGGCCAAACTCAGCGACACCATACAGGAATTTGCGCACCATCCATAGTTACTAAGACCAGCGGAGAGTTCGTTCGCCTACACAAGGAAACCATTTTTTCAGACTAGCGGCTCAATTAAGGGCGCCTGTAGCAAAAATCAGACCTGGGGGGTCTTTACTCCCAGAAGCATGACTCATTCACCTGTAGCCGTCACCATCGTCACCTACAACAGCGAATGGTACATCCGGCCATGCCTGGAATCGGTGCTGGCACTCGATCCGGCGCCGGAGGAGATAGTTGTCATCGATAACCTGTCGAGCGATGGCACGCGGACAGTACTGCGGGAATTCAGCGACTGGGTGAAGGTGGTGTGCAATGGCGCCAACACGGGGTTTGCGGCGGGACAGAACCAGGCGATCGCGCTGACGCGCGCCGATTGGGTGCTCACGCTGAACCCCGATGTCATCCTCCCGCCGGATTTTCTCGGGCGGCTGCTGGAGTCCGGCGAAGTAGGCGAGGATATGGGCACATTGTGCGGCAAGATGCTGTCGCTGATGCCAGACATGACCCTGCAAACGCCGCCCCTTTTAGATTCGACGGGAATCTATTTCACACCCCAATTGCGGCATTTCGACCGCGGCTGGGGCGAGCCCGACAATGGCCAATACAACCAGCGCGAAGAGGTGTTTGGCGCAAGCGCGGCGGCAGCCCTGTACCGAAGGCGAATGATTGAGGCCGTACAGGTAGAAGGCAACTTTTTCGATCCGGCATTTTTCGCTTATCGCGAGGACGCCGATGTGGCGTGGCGGGCGCAGTTGTTGGGTTGGCGATGCGAATATCGCCCGGCGGCGCACGGATTCCACGTACGGCAAGTTCGCCCGGGAAAAAGAGGGCGAAATCCGAAGCTTGTGAATATGCACTCGGTGAAGAACCGGTTCCTGATGCGGGCCAAGAACATTACCTGGCCGGTGTGGAAGCAGTGTTGGGCTTCAACGCTGGCACGCGACGCGACGGTGGTGGCGGGATGTTTGTTGCACGAGCATGATTCGCTGCCTGCTTTCTGGCATTTCGTGAAGGCGATGCCGGCGGCGCTCCGGCAGCGGCGCGAGATCATGGCACGCCAAAGCGATCGCGCGGCGCAGATTGTCGAGTGGTTCCAATTTCCGCGGCCGGAGACCCCGGCGGCAAAACGAAAGAATTTTCCGGCGGCTGTCGTTGATCCGCCGGCACATCGGTCTTAGTAGTTGGACGCGGTTGTGCCGCGGTGGTTGGAGGAGAAAATTGCATTTCCCTCCTCCGCCGCCGCGGCCCCCAAAAGCGTCCGCCCTTCCGCGTCTCCCCTGAAAACTTAAAATCGACATGAACACTCAACGTGTCCTCGGAGGCGCTGCCGCGCTGTGTCTAGCCACCTACTTCTTCACGCTCGCAGGCCAAGGGCTGACGATTGGTTTCACTCATGACGACCTGATGAACATGTATCGGGCACAGGCGCTCTCGACCTGGGGGCATTTTCGCGATACGGTGCTGTTCTTTACGTACTCGGAGGTGTACCGACCGCTTGGCTCGCTCTTCTACCGGCTGCTATTTCACGAATTCGGCTTTCACCCTCAAGCGTATCGCGTGGCGTGTTACGCGCTGATGATGTTGAATGGCGCACTGGCGTACCCATTGGCACGAAGGCTAAGCGGGTCGTGGGAAGCGGGGCTGCTGACAGTATTGTTGTTCGCGTTTCATGGGCAGCTTGTGCCACTTTACATCAACACCGGCTTCATTTACGACATCCTGTGCCTGACGTTCTATTGCGCGGCGTTCCTCGTGTATCTGCGCGCGAGAGAGGGCGGGCGCAGGCCTGGATGGAGAGCGATCGCGCTCTGGATGGTGCTGTTCGTGCTGTGTCTCAATTCGAAAGAGATGGCGGTGACTCTGCCGGTGATGATTGGTTTATGGGAGTGGATGAAGCCGGGGCCGAAAGATTGGCGGGTGACGGTGTGGGGCGGAGTGTTGATGGCCGCGTTCGTCGTGGGGCGGATTTGGCTTCCAGGGGACATCGGCAACAATCCCGAGTACAAGCCGGACGTACGGGCCTCGGTGTACGTGGATCGCGTCGGGCACTTTCTGTGGTTCGTGGTGTATCGTGCGAAGTGGTTTACAGTGTGGCACGGGGTGGCGATCACGGCGGCGATCGGCGCGGCGCTGCTGTGGTGGCGAGACGCGAGGTTGTGGTGGGCCGCGTTGTGGATCGCGATTTCCGTCTTGCCGGTGGCGTTCATCTCGCAGAGGAGCCTGGCGGCGGCGTATCTTCCGTTTCTCGCATTGGCGTACCTGCTCGCGCAGATGATTTGGAAGGCGGCAGTCGGGCGCGCGCCGTTCTCGGTGGTGTTCGTCTGCCTGTTCGCGCTGCTGTTTCACGTTCATCGAAAGCACAATCCGATGCCGGTGCATGTGGAACGCGGCGAGCACGTCGAGATTATGGAAGTGGCGCGGCAACTGAAGGCGAGGCGGCAGGAGTTGCGCTGCGCGAAATCGATCTTGTTCGTGGAGAATCCGTTTCCGCGGTTTGAGTGGAATTCGTTTTTTCTGGTTTCGCTGCTGGCGATGGATCACACGGCAAAGACGGCACCGTGCGAAGGGAAGACGCCGTCGTATGTCGAGCCGGACCGGGTACGGATTCCGAAGCGGATGCGGGAGAGATATCAGCCGGGCGACGTGGTGGCGTTCGACCTGGTGTTGACCTATGAGGATGGGGAGATCAAGGAGTGCGGCGGCGAATCGCGAGAATGGCGATGGGCGGAATGAGGCGCTGGTTACCGGCGGAAGCGGCGTTGGCGCCGGGTCCGGTGGGGCCAGAGGGCGAGTCCTGAATCTTGTGGACGACATCCATTCCATTGATGACGCGGCCGAAGACGGCGAAGCCTTGGCCATCGGGGTTTCGCTTGCCGCCATAGTCGAGCTCTGGCTGCGGGCCGATGCAGATAAAGAAGTCGCTGGTGGCCGAGTCGAGCTTTTCGCCGCGCGCCATGGAGAGAGCACCGTCGATGTGGCGAAGGCCGGTTTTTGAGGTGCGTTCGAGCGGGATGGGCGGGAAGGCCTTGCTCGCGGCATCGCGGCGGACGCTGGCCTGGACGACGTCGATCTTGATGGGGTTCTGCGGCTGGTTGTCGAACCTCGAACGGACGGTGCGATGAAACTGGCCGCCGTTGTAGCGACCGTCATCGAGGTAGCGCAGGAAGTTGGCGACGGTGATGGGCGCCTTTACTTCATCGAGCACGGCTTCGATGTCGCCCTTTTCGGTTTGGATGACGATGTTGGTCTCGGCACTGGCGGCCGCGGCCACCAGCAGTAGTGTGATGGCGAGGCGGCCGGTCACACGAGGATCGCCTTCACCACCGACGCCTTTTCGACGCCGGTGAGGCGGACATCGAGGCCCTGATAAGCGTAGCTGAATCGTTCGTGATCGATGCCGAATTGGTGGAGGATGGTGGCCTGGAAGTCGCGCACATGGACGGGGTCCTGCGTGATGTTGTAGCTGAAGTCGTCGGTTTCGCCGTGAACGACGCCACCTTTGATGCCGCCTCCGGCCATCCACAGGCTGAAACAGCGCGGATGGTGATCGCGGCCGTAGTCGGTATCGGAGAGCTTGCCTTGCGAGTAGATGGTGCGGCCAAATTCACCGGCGAGGATGACAAGCGTGTCATCGAGCATGCCGCGTTGCTTGAGGTCCTGGACAAGCGCGTAGACGGGCTGATCCATTTCGCGGCACTGGCTGGCGAGGACTTCGGGAAGATTGCTGTGGACATCCCAGCCGCGATGGTAGACCTGGACGAAGCGGACGCCGCGTTCGGCGAGGCGGCGGGCCATGAGGCAGGTTTGCGCGAAGGAACCGGCTTTGCGAGAGTCGGGGCCGTACATTTGCCAGGTGGATTCCAATTCCTTAGATAGATCGGTTAGCTCAGGCACGGAGGCTTGCATGCGAAACGCCATCTCGTACTGCGACATGCGCGTTTTGGTTTCGGGATCGCCGAGCTTCCGATAGTTGAGCTGGTTCATCTCGCCGAGCGAGTCGAGCATGTCGCGGCGGACTTCGGTAGATATACCGTCGGGATTGTTGATGAATAGAACGGGGTCGCCTGAGCTGCGAAGGCTGACGCCGGAGTAGCGGCCGGAGAGGAAACCCGCGCTCCAGAGGCGGGCAGAGATGGCTTGCACGTTGGCCTTCGGATGATAGTGCTTGGCCTGAAGGACGACGAAGGACGGGAGGTCCTGATTCATCGAGCCGAGTCCGTAGCTGAGCCAGGAGCCGATGCAGGGGCGGCCGGCGATCATGAAGCCTGTTTGGAAGAAGGTGATGGCGGGCTCGTGATTGATCGCCTCGGTGTTCATACTGCGAATGATGGCGATATCATCGGCCATCTTGGCGGTGTACGGGAGCAGGTCGGAGATCCAGGCGCCGGATTTGCCGTATTGCTTAAAGCCGAAAATGGAGGGCGCAACGGGGAAGCGGGTTTGGCCGCTGGTCATGGTGGTGAGGCGCTGGCCTTTGCGGATGGAGTCGGGGAGGTCCTTATTGAACCACTCCTTCATTTGCGGCTTGTAGTCGAAGGTTTCCATCTGTGGCGGCGAGCCGACGAGGTGGAGGTAGATGCAGCGTTTGGCTTTTGGCGCGAAATGGGGGAGACCGGCAATTCCGCCGGTGGCAGTCGTGCCGGTGGTAGCGGCCCGGGCTTTGTCGCCGAGTAGAGAGGCGAGAGCAAGTGCACCGATGCCGCGTGCGCCGCGAGAAAAGAAGCGGCGGCGGGACTCCTCGCGCGCCATCTCAGAAGCGATGCCATCCAGAGCATGCTGGCCGAGGGCATAGCGCGCGCGGAGAGCGGCATCCATTGCGTACGTTTGCGGCGAGTAGTGGCCGTCTTCGTCGGGATGCAACAGATGAATGGGGCGGCTCATTTGTTCAGTACCTCGTCGAGATTCAGAAGTTGGCTGGTGAGCATGGTCATCGCGGCGAAATCCTCCTGCGGGAGGGAGGGGTCGGGCTTGCGCTCACCGACGGAGAGGAGCTTTTCGGCGTCGGCTTCGTGGGCCTTGTAGTAGTGGTGGAATTTAGCGAACGACTTCTTGGCAACGAGGCGTTCGGCGGGAGAGAGCGAGCGCGTGAGGACGGCGCTGGTAATGAAGTCAAGTTGAGCGTCCCACCCGGATTCGGCTTGCATACTGCGTTCGGCGAGGACTTTGGCGGCCTCGACGAATTGGACGTCATTCATGGTTGCGAGGGCCTGAAGCGGTGTGTTCGTGCGCTCGCGCTTCATAGTGCAGGATTCGCGCGTGGGCGCGTTGAAGATGTCCATGCCGGGCGGCGGCGCACTCCGTTTCCAGAACGTGTACATGGAGCGGCGGTAGAGGCCGTCGCCTTGATCCTGTTTGTAGAAGCGCGTGTTGGAGCCGAGCATGGCGACCGATTCCCAGATCCCTTCTGGCTGATAGGGGCGAACGCTGGGGCCACCGATCTGACGAACCAGCAGTCCGCTTGCGGCGAGCGCGTAATCACGCACCATTTCGCCATCCATGCGGAAGCGTGGGCCGCGGCTGAGGAGGCGATTGCCAGGATCTTTGGAGAGCTTAAGGGGCGTGGTACGGGTGCTTTGGCGGTATGTTGCGGACAGGAAGATCTGTTTGTAGAAGCGCTTCACGTTCCAACCGTTGTCGCGGAAGTCGACAGCGAGCCAATCGAGCAACTCGGGGTGCGACGGCGGTTCGCCCTGGCTCCCGAAGTCGTCTGTCGATTTGACGATGCCGGTACCGAAGATCTCCTGCCACATGCGATTGACGGTGACGCGGGCGGTAAGCGGATTTTCGGGAATGAAGAGCCACTTGGCAAAGCCGAGGCGGTTGCGTGGAAGATCGGCGGCCATAGGCGGAAGGATGGAGGGCGTGCCTGCGGCGACCTCGTCGCGGCGTTGATCGTAAGCGCCACGGTAGAGTAGCCAGGCGTGCGGCCTGCCATCGGCACGCTCGTTCATGACGTGGGTGACAGCGCCGCGCTTGGCGATTTTCGAGGCGGCGGTGTTGAGCTTGTTTTGTTCCTCGACCAGGGCGAGGAAGGGCTGGTGCTCCTTCACGAGGAAGTAGCTGAGAAGAGGTTCGCGATCGCGCGCAGTGATTTGGGCGGGATCTTTCTTGAGGGCTCCCGCGATGGAGACCCACTCGCTCATCATCCTGGCTTCGCTCTCGGTGAGGGCGCGGTTGAAGATGTGGAAGTCGGCGATGAGGCCGTTCTC
>DASRHX010001036.1:0-5481 GCA_035650295.1 Bryobacteraceae bacterium
TCCGGATCCCTTAGCTGGTCGTAGAACCACGAGGAGTTGTTCGTAAGCTCCGCGATGTACTGGGCGGCCTTAGATCGAACAAAGGGGTCCTCCTGGCGCATCAATTGCACTTGGAATGGCATGAGGCGGCTGGAGCGGAGCGTGCGGCGTAGGATGTCGATGGTGCGGATTCTGCGACGGCGGCCATTGTCCTGTTCTCCGGGAGAGGCCATTAGGCTATGTTGCGCAAGGCGAACTTCGAAGCCCGCGCCAGCCTTCAGCAGGGCGGCGGCGATCCTAACCGCCTGCTCAAGCGGCATGCCATCGGGATCGGAGATAGTGACAACGTCAAAATCTCCTTCGGCTAACGCCTTGGCAAGCGGTGCTTCGGCGAGACCGCCCTCACAGGCGAGCAGAGCGGTTCGCAGTTCGTCGGTGTTCATCCGGCCCAACGAAAAAACTTATCGGGCGGAAACAGGAACTCATGAAGGGTTTCTGCTTACTTCCTCAAGAAGACGCGGATGCGTTCGACGGCCTCCAGGAGGTTCTCGAGCGAATTCGCATATGAGAAACGCAGGTAGCCTTCGCCGTAAGCGCCGAACGCGGTTCCGGCCAAACAAGCGACGCCTGCGTGCTGCAACAGGTCATCTGCCAGTTGTTTCGCCGTACGGCTCGTACCTGTGATGTTTGGGAAAGCGTAGAAAGCTCCTTCCGGCAAGCGGCAGCGGAAGCCAGGCAGGGTGTTGAGCGCAGCGATGAAGGCGTCCCGGCGGCGGCGGAACTCGGCAACCATGGCGGTGACGTCGTCCTGCGGGCCGGTGAGCGCGGCCAAACCGGCGCGCTGGGTGAAGCTGGCGGTGCAAGAGTTGGAGTTCACCATCAGCTTGTTCACCGCCTCGGCAAGCCAGGGGGGCATGACGCCGTAACCCAGGCGCCAACCGGTCATGGCATACGTTTTCGAGAACCCGTCGAGGATGATCGTCTTCTCCTGCATGCCGGGGAAGGAAGCAATGGAGACCGGCTTTTCGTCATAGACAACGCGGCTGTAAATTTCGTCGGAGAGGACGATGAGGTCGCGATCACGTAGCATGTCGGCGATCTCCGCCATATCGTCGGGCGGGATTAGGCCGCCCGTGGGGTTCTGCGGCGAATTGAGTACAACCAGTTTGGTTTTTGACGACAGGCGAGAGCGGAGCACGTCAAGATCAAAGGAAAATCCGCGATCCTCGACGAGGGGCACCGGCACCGGAGTGGCGCCGAGGAAGCCGATCATGGACTCGTAAATGGGGAAGCCTGGATTGGGGAAGATCACCTCGTCGCCGGGCTCAAGCAGGGCCAGCATGGGGAAGAAGATGATGGGTTTACCGCCAGGCACGACGGAGACCTGGTTCGGTGAAACCGGAATGCCGCGGGTAGAGCCGATGTGATCGGCGATGGCCTCGCGAAAATCCGGATAACCTTGCGTGGGGCCATAGTGGGTCCATTCGTCATCGAGGGCCTGTTTTGCGGCAGCGACGACATGAGGGGGCGTGGGGAAATCGGGCTCGCCGATCTCGAGGTGAACGATGGAGCGGCCTTGCGCTTCGAGGGCACGAGCCTTCACCAGAACTTCGAAAGCGCCTTCGACAAGAAGGCGCGACATGCGATCGGCTAATTGCACGGTTTAGGTCCTTTGAAAGAATGCCACGCCGTCAAGCTCTTCCACCAACGAAACCGGGTCGCCGATGCTGACGTGGGGACCACGGATTCGGACGGTGCGGCGGGAGCCATCGGGAAACTCGACGATGGCGAGTTGATACGGCGCTTCGGCTGCGAGAGACTCGGGCGGTGCGTGGACCGTGGTTTCCGTATAGACGATGGCGCTCATTCTAACGAGGATACTTCGTCACGAATTCGCGCATCAGGAGATGGTCCAGATGGTGCTGCATGTGCAGCACGTAGTCGTCGATTACGAAACCGAGAGTGCTGGGCTCATAGGAACCGATGTTGCAAGGCGTGTCGAGCGCGTCATCGGGAATCTGTTCGATCAGATGGACAAGGAACAGATTGTACTGCTGCCACAGCGCGACGATGGTGGCCCAGGGGAGTTGATCGTAGGCATGCAGGCGAACCCAATCGTCCTGCGCATAGCCGGGACCTTGATAGGGTCCGTGGAGAGTTGCGCGGACAAAGCGCTGGTGATTGTTGGCGGCTGAGTCGAGCAGGTGGCCGAGTTCCTGCTTGGCATTCCAGGAGCCGGGAGTTGGGGCGGGGCGGGAGGCTTGTTCGTCGGTGACTGCGGACAAAACAGGAAATTCGCGATCGATAGTTGAGCGCAAGTATTGCGCAAGTTGGGCTGCCATGCTCCATCATGACATGTCGCTTTAGAATGGGTCCGGATGATTTCCAGACGGAGCTTTCTGAGCGTCGCCGCTACGGCTCCCATGGTTGGAGCGCAGATCCCGCGGCCGAACCTGGTTTTGTTCCTCGCCGACGATCATGGATATTGGGATTCGTCTGTATATGGGTGCCGGGCGGTGCATACTCCGAATTTGCAGAGACTGGCAGATGAGGGGCTGACGTTTTCCAACGCCTTTTCGGGCGCTGCGATTTGCATCCCTTCGCGGGCCATTCTTGCAAGCGGCCTGTGTTCGCATCGGAATGGCGCCATTGCCAACGGGCGGCAGATGCGGGAAGGGATCAAGACGCTACCGGCGTACATGACCGAGTTGGGATATCGCGTGGCACATTTCGGCAAGTCGCATTTCTTGCCGGCCACGAACTATACCAAGTGGGAGGCGGTGCCGAGCGAGTTCCGGCGTGAGGGGGGATTGAATCACGATCTTGATCCGGAGGCGCTCGAAAAGTGGCTGGTTGGCCGTGACGCGAGCGACCAGCGGCCGTTGTGTTTGATCGTCTGCTGCCGTAGTCCGCACGTCATTTGGGAGCAAAACAAGGACTACGATCCGGCGAAGGTGGAATTGCCGCCGACGTTTGTGGATACGCGGGAGACGAGGACGGCGCGGGCGAACTACTACACCGACATCACGAAGATGGACACACAACTAGGGCAAGTGTACGCGTCGGTGAGGCGGCATTTGGGCAGGAACACTCTGTTCCTTTGCACCTCCGACAACGGCGCGCAATGGCCGTTCGGGAAGTGGAATTTGTATGACGCGGGGATCCGGTTGCCGATGGTGGCGGTGTGGCCAGGCGTACTGCGGGGCGGAGGACGAACGGAGGCGATGGTGCACTTCACCGACTTTTTACCGTCGTTCATCGAGTTGGCGGGCGGCAAGGCGCCGAAGGATATCGACGGGAAGTCTTTCGCCCTGCTTCTGAGGGGTAGATCGAGCCGGCATCGTACGCACATCTTCGCTTCGCACACGGCGGACAACAACTCGCAGATGAATTCTTATCCGATGCGGGCGGTGAGGACGGCTCGGTACAAGTACATCCGCAACCTCTATCCGGAGCTCTCCTACCAAACACATATCGACCGGGCGCTCGGGCGCGATGGCAGGGACGCCTGGGACTCCTGGGTACGGAAGGCGCACAGTGATCCGACGGCCGCGGCGATTGTCAGGCGGTACCACAAGCGGCCGCCCGAGGAGTTATACGACGTTGCGGCGGATTCGCATGAGATGAAGAATCTGGCGGCCGACCGCGCGCATGCGGCTGTGCTCACGAGCTTGCGCAGGAAGGTGGACGAATGGATGAAGGGTATGAACGACAACGGAGAAATTTTTGGGGTGCCGAGACCGCTAAAGGACTTCAAAATGCCCGTGTAGATGAGCCAAGCGTGCAAAAATCGTCGCGTTACTTTTTCGAAATGTCAACACTTACAAGACGCTCGGCGCTTGCGGTACTTGCGGGTGCCTTTACGGCGCGGGGCCAGAACCCAACCAATCCGGATGTGGCAATTATAGGGGCCGGTTCCGCCGGACTGAACGCGGCACGTAGGCTAACGGAACTGGGCCGCAGCGTTGTGGTGCTGGAGGCGCGGAATCGCATCGGAGGACGGGCGTGGACGGAGAACGGGACATTCGGAATTCCGTTCGATCACGGCTGTGCTTGGCTGCACAAGGCTGACGACAATCCTTACACACCGCTTGCGCGCGAGTGGGGATTCACCCTGCACGAGCACAACAATCACCTCGATGGGTTGTGGCTGGGCGACCGGCGCGCGACCGATGCCGAGCGCAAGCAACAGACTGATCAGGAAGCCAAGCTCGATGAGTTGATGTCAAAGCGGGGGAAGCAGGGCAAGGACAAATCCGGCGAGGCATGGTTGAAGCGGCGCGGGCCGGTTGATGATGCGGTCGCGACGTTTCACGGGCCGATGTCGTCGGCTGTCGATCTGGACGAGCTATCAACCGTCGACTACATGACGATCGGCACGGACGTGGAGCCGAACTTTCTGATCAAAGAAGGCTACGGAACGCTGGTAGCGCGGTATGGGCGCGACGTGCCGGTGGAATTAAACACGCCAGTGCGAAATTTAAAATACGCAGGGCCGGGGGTCGAAGTGGAGACGGCGAAGGGCACGGTGCGGGCGAAAGCATGCATCGTCACCAGTTCAACCGGCGTACTGGCGGCGGAGAGGATACGGTTCGACCCGGTGTTGCCGGAATGGAAGCGTGACGCGATCGCGGGCATTCCGATGGGACTGCTGGCGAAGATCCCACTACAGTTCCAATCGAGCGGTTTGTTCGGCCTTAAAGATTTCGACGATCTACTGCGCGAGCAGCGGGGCAAACGCGACATCTACTTTCTTTCGTTCCCCTTCCACCTGCCGCTAATGGTTGGTTTCGTCGGTGGCGACTTCGCGTGGGAGCTTTCGGCGGCGGGTGAGCAAGAAGCCGTCGACTACGGCAGGAATCATCTGCGCCACATGCTGGGTTCGGATGTGGATAAGCTGCTGGTAAAAGGAAGTTTCACGAAATGGGCGGGCGACCCCTGGGCATTGGGTGCATACGCCACAGCCACGCCCGGCAATGGCAAGTTGCGGGAGGCTCTGCGGCGTACCGTGGCCGATCGCGTGTACTTCGCCGGCGAGGCATGCGCACCACGCTGGACACAGACCTGCGGCGGAGCAGCGATTAGTGGACGCGAGACCGCGGAGGCCGTGCATAAGGCGCTGGGGAGGGCCTAGGGGGTGTTACGCCGGCACTGGCTGATTGGCGCGGCGCTCGGTATGAACGGCTGTTCGCGCGTGGAGATCAAGCCCGTAGAACAGGTGTCCCGCGTGGGAACGCCGCCGCCTGCGTCACTGTCGGATGAGAAAGTGACGATTGTGCAGTTTTCGGCCGATGGTAAGAGCACCGGCACAGCCGAAGTGCAGAAGATCGTTCTTCCGAATGACGTCTGGCAGGAGCGGCTGACGCGGCTGGCATTTCAGGTGACCCGCGAGAAGGGCACGGAGATGGCCTTCACAGGGAAGTACGACAAGCATTACGCAGCAGGCCTTTATCGCTGCGTGTGCTGCGACACGGCGCTCTTCAGCTCGGAAACGAAGTTCGA
>DASRHX010001037.1:0-3613 GCA_035650295.1 Bryobacteraceae bacterium
GCAATTGCGCGGAAGGCCCAATCATCTCCATCGCCGCACGAAACGCGGTCACGCCAAGCAAGAGCCGTAGTGGTGCGATGAACGCTTCCATCGACTGCTTTTGAATATCAGGCGAGACCCGCTTCACCGCAGGCTCCAAAATCAAAAGCACCAATCGCGATAGCGCACCGGAAAGTACTGCCAGCGCCGCGGCAAGCAGGATCAGTGCGATCCAACGCCACAGCGAAGTATTCACCAGCTTCCAACCTACTAGCGGGGCTGGCACGTGCCTTTCGACAGCCGAATTTCCAGCCACCCCGGCGAGTTGCGGCAATGCCGCAACGCTGTCGGCGGAGAACAACCATACCAACGATCCAGGTCGAATGGGAATGCGTTCTAGCTGTATCTCAATGATCTTTCCTTTGACCGTGAAGGAGGCGACGCGCTCGCGCGTCCTCGGCAGCCCGTCTTTCTGGTCACCGTCAGGATCGCGGCTGAGAGCGCCAAGATCGAAACGGCCATTGTGCGCCAGGAGTTGTTCCAACTGCTCCGCGAGTTGCGGACCCTGCTCTAAACTTTCCTCTTCCCGAAGTTTTCCGAGATCGAGATACATTCTCCCCTGAGCGTAGTTCTTCGAGCGGCAGGCCTCCAGAAACGAGGAAATCGAGCTTTGCGGTGAGTCGCGGTTTAATGGATCCTTTGCACCATCGGCAACTTTCGGCCCCGATTGTGCAAATACGCACAAGCTGAATAGAATCAACAACGCTACATCGGCGGCAGGAAAAATCTTCCCACAGCTTAGAGCTAAGCCTATGATCCGGAATTGTCTAAAAGCGCACACTACCAGATATGTGCACTTCAGTTGCCATGCAATGCCGCCCACCGGTGCGGGAACGCTGTTCCAGGGACATTGAATCGTTCACACCCCGTGTCGATCCTCGTCCCCGGTCATCTCATGCCACGCGTATAATGTGGACCAATCGTTGTTGAAGGGAGCTAGGACAATGCGTCTTCTCGCTTTGGTTCTGATTGCCGCCGCTGGAGCTTCCGCTCAGACGGCTTCTACCCAGATTCTCGGCCTGGTCACCGACGCCACCGGGGCCATTGTGCCTGGCGCCACAATCAGTGCGAAGCGCGGCGAAACCGGCGACATACGCACCACGACGACCAACGACACGGGGAACTACATTTTTCCTCTGGTTGAGTCCGGCACTTACGAAGTTACTTGTGCCGCTCGCGGCTTCAAGACCGAGGTTCGCCGGAACATACCGCTTGAGTTGAATCAAAAGGCACGCGTCGATTTTCAACTGCAGGTCGGCCAGCAGACGGAGACGATCGAGGTGTCTTCGGCTTTGCCGTTGCTCAAAACCGAGGATGCCACACTGGGCTCGGTCATCGACAACAAGCGAATCATCGAGCTTCCCCTTAACGGCCGCAACTTCGCGCAGGCGGCTACTTTGATGCCCGGGGTTGTATACGGTTCGGCCCGCATGGGCGTCGATGGCAATTCGACGATCGGCACGCGCGCGATGCCCGGCCAGATCGTGGGAATTTCCGCCAACGGCCAGCGGGACGCCAATCAGAACATTACGCTCGACGGCGTTTCGGCGACGGATGGATTCAAGTCATCGATGCTCTTCGTTCCTTCCATCGAAGCCATGGAGGAGTTCAAGATCCAAAGCGCGGTCTATTCCGCTGAGTATGGGATGAACTCGGGCGCGCAGGCTAACGTGGCGATCAAGAGCGGAACCAACCTTTGGCACGGCGCGGCGTTCGAATTTCTTCGCAATGACACTTTAGACGCGCGGGGTTTCTTCCTCGCCCCCGGCCAGCCCAAGAACAAACTCCGCCGCAATCAGTTTGGCGGCGTATTTTCCGGACCAATCAAGCGGGACAAGACGTTCTTTCTCGTAAACTACGAGGGACGGCGCGAGCGCCGCGGCACGCCCTCGCGAACGACGGTTCCCACGGTTGCGATGCGCAACGGCGATCTCTCGGAGATTCTCATCCCCGGGAACCGCTGGTACCCCAATCCGGCGGTATCGCGCGCCATACGCGCTCCCGGCTCCTCCACGCCGTTTCCCAACAACATCATTCCGCAGAGCATGATCAATCCGGCGTCGCGCAACATCCTCACGGCTACCAAGGGAACACCGCTCGCCGAAGGAGGCTTCATGCCTTTGCCCAACTTCGACGACCAGGCTCGCGCCCAGAATTCCACGCAGAATCTGGTCGGTACCAACGATCAGGAACTCGACTCCAACCAATATCTCGCCCGCGTCGATCATCGCTTCAATGACAATCACCGGATTTTCGGCCGCTACGTCATCGTTCCCTCGCGCTGGTTGAACAATCCTATTCTTCGCGTGAACCAATTCACGACCGAGTTCCGCGCACAGAACATCGGTGTGGGTTATTCGTGGGTCGTGAGCCCACGCGTATTGAACGATCTTCGCGTCGGCTACAACCGCATCCGCGCTAACCAGGTGGCCTCTCAGACCAATACCGACTTTACTCACCGCGATCTTGGGCTCGACATGCGAGTCACCGGTGACGGCAATCGCACGCTCACTCCGCGCGAAGAAGGTCTGCCCAATATCAACATCACGGCATTCGCCGGCATCGGCTCGGCTAATGTTACGTTCAACACGAACGAAACCTCCGAGGTCGCCGATTCCGTTTCCATCAACCGCGGCCGCCACAATTTCAAGTTTGGCGGACAATGGCGGAACAGCCCCGTCGTTAACGAGGCGTCCAATCTGCCACGGGGGCAACTGACTTTTTCCCCTGACATCACGGGCATTCCGGACGCCTTCGGAGCGTTTCTGTTGGGCATTCCGCTCAACGCGAATTCGGCGGAAGGCGTTCCAACCAACGACATACACCAGCAGAAATTTGGTCTTTACTGGCTCGACGACTGGAAGGCGAGTGCGCGGTTGACCGTGAACTTCGGCGTTCGCTGGGACTGGTATGGCGCGGTCACCGACGCCAACGGACGAATCCGGAATCTATCTTTCGCCAATAGCGATATGACTACCATCGGCGGCGTCGCGTACCCAAAACTGGTACCGAATCCGAGCGTGAGTGAGGCTCTATACGACATCAACTGGAAACAGATTATGCCGCGCATCGGCATCGTTTACCGGCTGAACGACCGCACCGTGGTCCGCATGGGCTCCGGTCTTTTCTACTCCCCGCAACAAACCAACAATTTCAACATTCTCGGCTTGAACCCCCCATTTTCCGGTTCTACGGTTTTCCAGAACGATCGAAATAATCCGACTGCCACCATCGAACGGCCTTTTGCGGGATCGCCTGTCGGCGGCGGGCCCGCGGCGATCGTCATGCTTGGATGGTTGCAGGCGGATCGTGACAACCGCTCGATGTACCTCAACAACAAAATTTGGCAATGGACTACCGAGATCGAGCGCAGTTTCGGGCAGAATTTCGTGACCGGCATCGCTTATGTTGGCAGCGCCGGATCCCACCTCGACATGCCGGTTCAAAACTGGAACAATCCCGACCCCGCCGCTGGGGCCGTTCAGGGCCGCCGTCCGTATCAGTTCTATGTGGACTCGCGCGATGCCAATACCCTGCTACCTTTGGGCACCGTGCGCCGGCTGGAATCCTGGAC
>DASRHX010001038.1:0-3495 GCA_035650295.1 Bryobacteraceae bacterium
TCGTGGAGGTCGCCCGCGTCGCGTTGGACGTGATCGACCGTGGTCCAGCGCTCGATGGATTCGAGCGGAACTCCTTTGGATGCGCGCGCGACCTGGATCATGCGGAAGAGGGTGAAGAGCGCCGCGAAGCCGGAGAGAGCAAAGAGGAAGCGGCCGGTCCAATTGGGGAGTGGCGCGGTGGAGGCGTGGGTGAGGCCGATGGCGGAGAAGAAGAGCGCAAGCGGGATGACGATGGCAATGGCCAACGCGACCAGTTGGAGCTGCGTGGGGCGGTGGCGGTGTTTGGGATCTTCCTGGAAGTAGTCCTGCAAGAGGCCGGTGCCGAGTTTGCTTGCGGCGGCGATGGCGACGAGGGCCCAGCCGGCGCCTTGAACAGCAGGGATGAGGATTCCGAGGAGGATCAAGATAATGCCGAGGGCGAAGATGACGGAGAGCCAGTAGCGGAAGATGAGCTCGGGAAAGCTGCGCGGGGTGGCGACTTCGACGAGTCCCCAGATAAGACGGCCGATGTGCGGGACGGCGGAGAGCGGCGTGGGCTGGGCGTTCTGGCGGCGGGCGATGGATTCGAGGATGTCTCCGATGACGGTGGTGCCACGGGCGAGGGTTGTGGCATAGGGTTTGCGCTGTTGTTCTTCGAGGCGGAGTTGCATCCACGATTCGAGGCGATCCATGCCAGCGACGGGGAGGGCCTTGATTTTGGGGTGATTGGCGAGCTCTTCTTCCACGATAGCGAGGTGGGCGTCGCGGATGAGTTCGTTGCGAATGTCCTGTTGGTAGGCTTCGGGAAGGAGCGCGGTGATGATGCGCTCGGCACCATCGAGGCGGCCCCAGAGGATGTCGTTTTCGCGCCATTCGCGTTCGAGGAATCCGGCGAAGGCGCCGAGGGCGGCGCCTTTCACTTTGGGCTTTTGGGAAGACGCGTATTTCGCGCCGATGGGAGCGTCTTTCGGACTGATGCGGAAGATCTCAACCTGGTCCATTTCGCCGAGCGTTGAGTTGTAGAGAAGAGGGAAGGTAAGGACGTCGTGGCGCTCGAAGTGCTTGCTCTCATTGTCGAGCTGGCGGCGCAGCTGGGCGGGGCCGGTTTGATCGTTTGGGCCGGTGCGAAGGGCGGCAGCAACGTCGGTGTGGGCCTGTTTGAAGACCTTTTTGTATTCTTCGGCGAGGCTGGCAGTGGCCGTATCGATAGCGGCGCGGATGACGGGGTTATCCAGGCATCGCCTGGAGAAGTCGAGCTCGTCCCGATAGCTCAATGCCGCCGAGAGTTTGAGTTCGTCCGTGGGGCCGGCGGCAGAATCCATGCCGAGCGCCTCGCGGAGATCCTTCAGCGTGCCGAGGGATTGGAGGGCATGGAGGGGATGGTTGCGGTGAAGGCGTTCGAGATCGTAGAGAGGCTTGGTGAGTTTGTCACGGATGGCGCAGGCCTCGGGGCTTGAGGCGAGATCGAAGCCGGAGGGGTCGGGGGCGCCGGGATCGAGTTTTCGGAAGAGGTGATGGAGGCGGCGAAGGCGGTAGCGGATATCGAAATCGAGGAGGAAGCGGTTGAGCTGGTCCTGTTTGGCGGGGCGGCCATCCGCGGCGGGCTTGGGGCCATAAGCGATATCGCGCCAGGCTTCGACGAGGAAGCGGAGCTTGTGGCCATACATGGAGTCGGACTTGACGCGGAAGTGGTCGCACAGGAGGTCTGTTAGATCACCGGTAACGGTGGCGACTTTTATGCGGTGGTAGGCAATGTAGCCGCGGCCGAATTCGCGGGCAAGATCGATGGTGTCGAGATTTTCCCACTCACCGGCGTTGAGGGCGGGCGCGGCGTTGGGGGTGCTCGTGTCGATGGTGTTCGCGGCGGTCCTGATGTCGTCGAGCAAGTTTTGCAGGCGAGCGATTTCACGGTTGCGGTCGAGGGCACGTTCGAGATCCTGACGGATGGTTTCGTAGCGAGGGAGGCTGCTGAGAGCCATCCACGCATTGGCGAGAGCGTTGGGACGGCGGAGCTCGATTTTGTCGTGCTGGGGAGTTTCGGGATCGGGTTCGAGGTAGAGGAGTTTGCGATCGATGGGGTAGATGCCCTGGCGTTTGATGATTTCGTCAATGACGAAGCTGAAGGGTTTGTTGTCGAGGTAGCCGCCGTCGGCGAAGGCGCGGTGTTCGAATTCAAGTTGAGGGACGCCTGTGCTGAGGATGGCTTGGGGCGTGTAGTCGGGATAGAAGGGCTGATAGCGGGAGTTGCAGGAAGCGGCGGCGGCGTCCCGCATGAGAATGCCTTCGCGGCGGAGGGTATCGTCGATGTCGGCGAACTGCATGGGCTCGAACGCGACGGGGAAGGATGAGGTGCAGCGGGCGGCGAAGGCGAGGAACGGGGTGCATTCCTCCGTGAATTGGTAAGTGGAAGTAAGTGGCGAGTGGCGGAAATGAAAACTGGTGCGGTGGCGGCGTTCGAAGATTTGACCATCGGCGAGTTGGATGGGGAGGACGAGGCCGCGGAGGTCGGTGGCGGTGATGTGGAGGTCGAGCTCGTCGACGAGGGCCGAGGGCTGCGGCTGGGCGGGGGCCGGGGCAGGGTCCATGCCGCGGAGAGCTTTGAGAAGCTCGACGTACATGCGTTGGCTATTGAGGAGGGAGGTGGGGGGATCCTGGAGCTCGTAGCGGGTGAGGTCGCCGACCATGGAGCCCTTGTCGTTGATGAGTTTGGAGATGTCACCTTCGTCTTTCCAGAGGTCCTTGAGGGAGGTGAGGTCGCCTTCGAGGGCGAGGGCCTTGGCGAGGAAGACGCCGTTGATGCCGCCGGCGGAGGTGCCGGCGATCGCGTCGATGAGAAAACGGGTGTGGATGGGAGTTTCGGGGGTGATAGAGGAGAGGCCGGTGGGGCGCTCGGGGTGAGCGAGGAATTGGCCGAGACGGCGATAGACGGCCTGGGTGGCGGTGGGATTGGCGAGGAAGGGCTCTTTGGGGTTCGTGCGGGAAGGGGCGGTGGATTTGACGAGGTGAAGGAGCTCCTGGGCGATGCCGTTCATGTAGACGCAGAGGGAAACGCCGCCGTAGAGGACGGCGCCGAAGCGGACTTCGCGCTGAAGGTTGAGAGTCGCAGGCATTGCGGCGATTATCTCGCGGGGGGAAAGGAAATGCGAGGGGAATTATAAAAGAAACTGGACGCGGACGGACGCAGATAATCGAGTGCACCACAGTGGTGCATATGAGATATCCTTAGGTCGTGAGGAAAGTGGTGCGATCCAAAAGTAAACGGCCGGCCTCAATGAGGCAGAGCGTGACCATACCGGCACAACTGGCGGCTGAGGTGAAACGCGTGGCCGAGGAGAGGCAGTTGACAATGAGCCGGGCGTTGGTGGTGCTCGCGCAAAAGGGCGTGGATGCGGAGAAGGCCGCGCTGGCGAATCTGAGCACTTCATATCAGCGCTTCATGACGGAGGCAGTACCGGAACGGAAGATGGAAGCCGGCAAGGAGTTAATGCGGGCGATATTTGGGAAAGAGGCAATTGC
>DASRHX010001039.1:0-2122 GCA_035650295.1 Bryobacteraceae bacterium
TATGCCAACGGCGATGTCGGGTATGTGCCCACCGAGGAAGCGCTCGGGCCGGGCGGCGGCGGATACGAAACGCGACTCACCAGCTACACGAATCTGGTTCCATCGGCCGGCAGGCAGATGACGGACACCTGTGTAGAACTCTCGCAGAAGCTGACTCCGGGAGCCATGCCCGAACCTCCGCGCGCTCCCAAGTTCGGCGGCGACGGTTCCGGGATTGGACCACAGCCCTGGTCGTATGGCAACGTTCCGCCGGAGCTGTCATGACTCTCCCCTTGAGACGCCGCGCTGCATTGCTGTCTGAACTTGTGTCCTTTTTCTGGAGCCGCAAGTGGTGGTGGTTGACACCGCTCGTACTGTTGCTGGTGCTCCTTTCCGTCCTGCTGGTATTCGCGCAGAGCTCGGCGCTGGCGCCCTTCATTTACACGCTGTTCTAACGCTGCTTATCTATGAGGCAATCGTTAAGCACCAACGCATCGAGGTTACTTCTCTGAAATGTGCTGAGCGCGTCTGACGGCGAGGCCACGATGGGCTCGCCCTGCACATTGAAGGAAGTATTGAGCAGTACGGGAACTCCACTGTATTCTTCGAACCGCGAGAGCAGTGTGTAAAACAGCGGGTGGCACTCCCGGTGAACGACCTGCGGACGAGCCGTTCCGTCAACGTGCGTGACCGCACCAAGTGCCGGGCGCTGCCTCCCGTGAACAGGGATCACATACAGCATGAAACGCGCCGGATAGCAATGGCCGGCATCCGGCAAGTTGAAATACTCTTTGGCACGCTCCGCGACAACTGAAGGAGCGAAGGGGCGGAACGGCTCTCGAAATTTGACTGCAAGGTTGACGTGGTCCCGCATCTCCGCCTTTCGCGGATCGGCGAGTATGCTCCGCTGGCCCAGGCTCCTGGGGCCCCATTCGAACCGGCCCTGAAACCAGGCGACAACCTTACCAGAGGCGAGCATGGCAGCCACCTGGTCAATGAGGCTACTGTCCGCCAAACGCCGGTATCCGACGCCCGCGCTATCGAGGCATGAGGCGGCATCGGGCCAGGCTTCACCGAGATCTGCACGGTCGAGCACGGCTGCCCTCGGGCGATTCTCGACGATGTGCCAGGCGTAAAGCGCTGCTCCCAGCGCTCCGCCGCTGTCTCCTGCTGCCGGTTGGATGTAGATGTCGTCAAAACCGGCTTCGCGCAGAAGGCGTCCATTGGCGACGCTGTTCAAAGCGACTCCGCCGGCGAGGCATAGTCGATTGATGCCCGTGCGCTCGCGGGCACGGCGGGCAAGTCGAAGAATTGCCTCTTCTAGTACGTTTTGAACGCTGGCCGCGATGTCAGCATGGCGGCGGGACGCTGGTGAGTCGGGATCGAAACTGCTGCCAGGAGATCGAGCCTCGCCGAAAAGCTGCTCGAATTTTTGGTTGTAAGTGCGATGGGTCGAGTGAGGAAACGAGAAATAACTCAGGTCCAGTTCGAAGGATCCATCGGCGTCGAGCCTTATAAGCCGGCGCACCTCATCGACGAACCGTGGACGGCCAAAGGCGGCCATACCCATCACCTTGTACTCGCCCTCATTCACTTCGAAGCCAAGAAACGCGGTGAACGCGCTGTAGAGGAGCCCCAGGGAATGAGGAAAGCGGATCTCATCCAGTATTTGAATGCGGTTTTCACGACCCAGACCGATGCTCGTAGTGGTCCACTCGCCGACACCGTCGATGGTCAGAATCGCAGCCTCACGGAATGGCGAAACCAGGAAACAGCTTGCCGCGTGTGAGAGATGGTGCTCACAGAAAAGAATCGAATGCGCGGCTACTCCGAGTTCCTCTTCGATAAGACGCCGAATCCAGAGCTTGTCGCCGGCGAACGAAAGCATTGACTCGGAGAACAGGCCACGTGATTTGGGCCATGTGCGGAGCGCCGATATAAGAAGCCGCTCCAGCTTCAGAAACGGTTTTTCAAAATAAGCAACAACATCGAGATCTGCGCGACGCAGACCGGCCTGCCGTAGACAAAACTCGATGGCGTGCCGGGGAAACGATGCATCGTGCTTGCGGCGTGAGAACCGCTCCTCCTCGGCGGCGGCAGCCAGCACTCCGTCAACGAGGAGCGCGGCCGCCGCATCGTGAAA
>DASRHX010001040.1:0-21272 GCA_035650295.1 Bryobacteraceae bacterium
CAAACCGCGGCCGCTGCCGCCATACCAGGCCTCAATTCTCCTTAACATTAGATGCCGCTCGGTGTGCGCCATCCACTTCGGTCTACGAGTCCTGGCCGGCGGAAGTTCAGCAAATTTGGTGATTTCGGTGGAGCCGCCCTATATTCTAACTGAGGGGCCGAGTGGCGCAGCGGGAAAACAAGGCTGCCCCACCGAACCATCCGGAACCCCCGGTCCAACAGTACTGGAAGGAGCGCGCTCATTTCCACAGATCTACCTGCCCGCCGTCTTCCGCGGTGGGCGCTGCCTGTTGGCTTCGTTTTGTTGCTGGTGGTTGGCTTCTGGCTTGCGGACACGTGGCGCGGCCAGGGCTTCAACTGGAGGGTGTTCGGAGAAACCTTCCGCAGTATGAGTCCGTTGTGGTTGTTAGGCTCGGTTGCGTTCGCTTTAAGCACCTATTGGGGCCGGGCGCTACGCTGGAAGGTATTGATTGAAAAGCAGAAACCCCACGCCAGTATTCGACGGCTCTTCATCGCCACCGCGATCGGTTTCACGGCGATCGTGATCTTCGGACGCCCGGGCGAGATGATTCGGCCGTATCTCATCGCAAAAAAGGAAAGGTTGCCCGTTTCCTCGCAAATTGGCGCATGGTTCCTGGAACGTCTCTATGATTTGCTGATGGCTCTGTTGATCTTCAGTATCGCCCTGGTGCAGGTAAAATCGACCACGGTGCAAGTGGGCGAGGCGCTGGCCTGGGTGCTGCGGATCGGCGGTCACGCGGCGGGCGCACTGGCGACGCTGTGCATTGTACTCCTGGCGGTTTTCGGCTTATTCTCCCAGTTTGCAGAACAGCGGCTACGGCAGGCAGCGGGAGCGCTACCCGACCGGATCCAAGCCAAGGTACAGGGGATGGTGACCTCATTCGTGCAGGGAGTGCAATCCACTTCGAACCCCAAGGCCGTCTTGCAAGTAATTGGATATTCAATACTTGAGTGGGTGCTGATCGTCGGCTGTTACTACTGCCTGTTTCTCGCGGTGCCGCAGACTGCGGGATTTTCGCTCCTGGATGTATCGATTTTTGTTGGATTTGTCGCCTTCGGGAGTATTGTACAGATTCCGGGTATCGGTGGCGGCCCACAAATCGTCTCTGTGGTGATTCTGACCCAGTTATTCCTGGTCCCCATGGAAGTGGCGAGTGGAGTGGCAATACTGCTGTGGATGGTCACCTTCGCCGTGATCGTTCCATTTGGATTGATGCTGGCGGTTCACGAAGGTATACGCATCACGAGATTGGGAGGAGTGGCCGAGGAACTGTCCCACGGTGGCACGCCAGAAGATGGTACATGATGATGGTCTTTAGCGGGATGATCCTCTTGAGCAAGGAGATACGCGCTTAATGTTGTGCCCATTTTGCGGCCACAAAGAGGACAAGGTCATCGACTCTCGCGAGAGCAAAGAGGCTGACGTCATCCGCCGCCGCCGCGAATGTCTGAAATGCTCCCGGAGGTTTACCACCTACGAGAGAATCGACGAAGTCCCCTACATGGTGGTCAAAAAGGACGGTCGGCGGGAGAAGTTTGACCGTCAGAAGGTGCTCTCCGGCCTGTTGCGGGCGACCGAGAAGCGGCCGGTGAGCATGGGCAAACTTGCTCAATTGGTCGATGAGGTGGAGAGCAAGTTAGCCGAGAATGCGGACCGTGAGATCGCTACTACAGCAATCGGAGAAATGCTCATGGAGCGGCTTAAAGCGATTGATAAGGTGGCCTACGTGCGGTTTGCTTCGGTCTACCGGGACTTCCAAGACGTGGAAGCTTTTCTTGGGGAACTGAACACCTTGATCCGGCAAAAGCGAGGTTAAGCCTCTTTCACATTTTGGGTGGCTTCTGAGGCAGGAATTTAACCGGCGCGATATCTTACATTTACAAGGAACGCCCAGTTAAGCAGCACTGGGCAGTGTAACCATTGCTCACATTCTGCATCAGTACTATATAGCAGAAGCGCAGGCGGAATTGGGTAGGCGGAACTGGGGCTTAACTTCCCCGAAACAGAATGGTATAATTCCAGATGGTGCCCCATTAGGCGGAGGGGACCGGTTTGCTCTGTCGGCCTTACGAAACACGGGGAGATAGTGTCTCGTCCAGCCGCCCTTCATCCTCCGCATGCTGTTTGCTGGGAGAGGTAGGATCTCTGTGGATCAATTTGACGATCAATATTTAGGCGACGCGCAAGAGCCGCTCAGTATTCCTTTCGATGAGGAAGCAAACTTCTTTCATCCGGAAGAGACGCATGACGGCGACGATTTTCAAGCGCAGCAGCCTCAAGAAGAATCCATCTATACAGATGATCCTGTCCGCGTGTACCTGCGCGAGATGGGTGCTGTACCCCTCCTCACTCGTGAAGGCGAGGTGGATTTGGCCCGCAAAATGGAGCGGGGCAAGATCCGGATGCAGCGAGGTGTCAGCCGTTCGGCTTTGGTTCAACTGATCGTTCTGGAGATTGCCGAGGCAGTCAAAAAGGGAATGGAGCAGGTGGAAAACATCTCCGATCTCGGGGATGTCGAAGAAGGTACGAACGCTTACAACAAGCGAGTGAATGAAGTTCGGCAAAAGTTCGTTGATTTCATTACACTTCATAGAAAGCAGAACACCCTTTCCGAAAAGTACGGAGAGGCTCCGGCTTCTGTAAAGAAAGCCAAACGGAAGGCACTTTACAAGTGGTATCGTTCGCGCGTGGAGCTTTCCAAGGCGCTGCGCGACCTGCCGCTGCAAAATCTGAAGTGGCGTGAGTTTTCGCGCGAGCTGGAACGCGCCGCCGAGGACATGGGTGTCCTTGAGTTGGAAATCCGCAGGCTCGAAAATCGCAACGGCGCGGCATCCGTGCCTCGGATCAAAGAGCTGAAGCGCGAGATCCGCAAGAAGGAAGTTTCGGTCGGCGCGACACTGGTGGACCTGCGTCACACGCTCAGCACGATTCGGCATGGCGAGCTTGAAGCCGAGCGCGCTAAGAAGGACCTTGTAGAGGCCAACCTCCGCCTGGTCGTTTCCGTCGCCAAGAAGTACGTCAACCGCGGCCTGCACCTGCTCGACCTGATTCAGGAAGGCAACATCGGCCTCATGCGCGCAGCCGACAAGTTCGAATACCGCCGCGGCTACAAATTCTCGACCTACGCCACTTGGTGGATCCGCCAGGCAATTACGCGCGCCATCGCCGATCAATCGCGTACCATCCGCATTCCGGTGCACATGAACGAGTCGATGAACAAGTTCCTGCGCGCTACGCGCGAACTTGAGAAGGAACTCGGGCGTGCGCCGACGAACGAAGAGATTTCGCGGCGCATGGACATCCCGGTAGAGAAGGTCCAAAAACTGAAGACCATCTCGCGCGATCCGGTGTCGCTCGAAACTCCCGTCGGCCGCGATGGTGAATCGGCCCTTGGCGATTTGATCGAGGATCGTTGGGTGGGCTCGCCTGTCGATACGGTCATCGACTCTAACGTCCGCGACGAGACGGCCAATATCCTAAAGACCCTTTCTCCGAAAGAAGAGAAGGTCATCCGCCTGCGTTTTGGCATCGGCTGCGACCGCGAGCACACGCTCGAAGAGATCGGCCAGCAGTTCGACGTCACGCGGGAACGCATCCGGCAAATCGAAGCCAAGGCGCTGCGTCAGCTGCGGTCCCCGGAACGCGCACGGCACTTGCGGGCGCTCCTGGCAGCTCGTTAGCCTCCCCGCCGCGAGGCGCGTGACCAAAGTCATATTCGCGGCAAGGTCTCCAGTTCTAATGTGGAACTGGAGATTTTGCTTTTATGACATCAAGACAGCCAGGGTCGGGCCTTTGGAAGCACGGCCTGCTCATTACTCTTCTTTTTGGCTTTACCGTCATGCTGGTGGGCGGTTTTTTCCTGTACAAGAGCCGCGCCCCGATTCCGAACCAAGTCCTGAGTCCGGCGGGAACCGTTCTATTCAGCGCCGCCGATGTGCAGGCGGGGCAGGAGTTGTTCCGCAAGCGCGACCTGATGAACTATGGCTCGATTCTCGGCCATGGCGCCTATCTGGGTCCCGACTACACGGCCGAAGCGCTTCGCGTGATGACCGTCGCCATGCAAGCGGGATTAAGCAACGGACGCTACAACCAATTGGACGCACCGGGCCGCGCGGCCATCGACGCCACCATCGGCGCCGAGCTCAAGCAGAACCGCTATGACGCCGCGACCGGGCAACTGACCTTCACCGAAGGCCAGACGGCCGGCTGGAACGCGATCAATGCGAAGTATGGCAGCGAGTTCTTCTCGGGCGATGAAACGCGCGCGCTGCCCAAGGGCGCGCTGCTCCCGGCGACCGAAGGCGGCGGCGACGCGGAGTTGCATCGCGAGGCTGCCCGCCAGTTTTCGGCATTCGTCACCTGGACGGCGTGGCTGAGCGTAGCCAAGCGGCCCGAAGCGAATCACAGCTACACGAACAACTGGCCGTTCGACGTGCAGGCGGGCAATGGGCCAACCTCCGGCGCGCTTGTCTGGAGCGCGGTGAGCGTGGCGGGCTTGATTCTGTTCCTCGCCATAATCCTCTTCTTTCACCAGCGCTACCGGCTGGAGGCCGAGGACGTGGCGGGCCGCCGGTTCCGGTTTGATATCGCCGAGCTGCCGTTGAGCCCGACGCAGAAGGCTACGGCGAAGTTTTTCGTTGTCGCCATTGCGTTATTCCTTGTGCAGGTGCTGCTCGGGGGCAAGATGGCGCACGACTATGCCGACCCCGGTTCGTTCTACGGGTTCGACCTTTCCGCCTACCTGCCATTCAATGTCGCCCGCACGTGGCACCTGCAATTGGCCATTTTCTGGATTGCGACCGCGTGGCTGGGCATGGGCATTTTCACGGCGCCGCTGGTGAATCCGCGCGAGCCGAAGTATCAGAAGCTGCTGGTGAACGTGTTGTTCGGCGCGCTGGTCGTGGTCGTGGTGGGCAGCCTGACAGGAGAGATTCTGTCGGTGAAGGGAATGCTCGGCGACAACTGGTATTGGCTTGGCACGCAAGGCTGGGAGTATCTCGAACTCGGGCGCTTGTGGATGTACCTGCTCATCGCCGGCATGTTGATCTGGTTGTTCATCGTCTATCGCGGACTGCGTGGCGCATTGCGCGCCGAGAGTGACAAGGGCGGGCTGACGCACCTGCTGCTCTACAGCGCCGCCGCAATCCCGGTGTTTTACTGCTTCGCGCTGTTCATCGGCAAGGATAGCCACATTACGATGGCCGACTACTGGCGCTGGTGGCTGATTCATTTGTGGGTGGAAGGCATGTTCGAGGTGTTCGCCGTGGTAGTGATTGGCTTCCTCATGGTGCGCTTGGGATTGGTGACGGCGGCCTCGACGCTGCGCGCGCTTTACTTCCAGCTCATCATCCTGCTCGGCAGCGGCATTATCGGCACGGGGCATCACTACTATTGGATCGGCGCGCCGGAGTTCTGGATGGCGCTCGGTTCGGTGTTCAGCGCGCTCGAGGTGATTCCGCTGTCGCTGCTGATGGTGGAAGCCTACGGGCAATACAAGGTGATCCGCGAGGGAGGCATTGAGTTTCCGTACAAGGCGGCGTTCTGGTTCCTGGTGGCGACGGCGTTCTGGAACCTGTTTGGGGCGGGCGTGCTTGGGTTCCTGATCAATCTGCCCTTCGTCAGCTACTTCCAACACGGGTCGTTCCTGACGGCGGCGCACGGACACGGCGCGCTGATGGGCGTCTATGGGATGCTGGCGTTGGCGCTGGCGGTGTTCTCTCTGCGCAACATTGTGCGTCCCGAGGCTTGGAAAGAGCGCTGGATTATGACCGGCTTTTGGGGTCTGAACATCGGCCTGATGGGCATGATCCTGCTGACGCTGGTGCCGGTGGGCGGCTTGCAGGCGATACAGAGCTTTGAGAACGGATACCACTGGGCGCGTTCGGCCGAATTCCTCCGGCAGCCCGTCGTCGTACGGCTGCTGTGGCTGCGTATGATTCCCGATACGGTGTTCATCGTGGTGGGTGTGCTGCCGATTCTGGCCGCGGCGCTGTACGGCTACCTGAACATGCGCCGCGTGAAGGTGGTGGAAGCGGAACCCGCGGACCAAGGACGCCGAGCCGCTGGACCCGCACCAAGCCTGGCAGGCGCGGGGGATTGACGCTACCGGCTCGCTAACGCCACTTCATAGCCTTGACGGGGCTTTGCGGTGAACCGCACGGCCCCGTATTCATTTGGCGTGAACGTCACGGGCTGGCCGGCTGCGGTGATGGAAGCGACGCGTTGGCCGCGAGGAACGCGTACCGTGAGAACGCCCGCCGAGCGCGGCGAGAGCGTGGCCAAGCTTCCTACGCCGTTCTTCCAATGCAAGTCGACGCCGATATCCCCGCGTGCGCGCAGGCCGGTAATGGAACCGGAGTCCCAAGCAGCGGGGAGCGCAGGGAAAAGCGAGATCTCACCAGCGTGACTTTGGAGGAGCATCTCCGCCATTCCCGCCGTGCCGCCGAAGTTGCCGTCGATTTGGAACGGCGGGTGGTTGTCGAGCATATTGGGATGCGTCGATTTCGAGAGCAGGGCGACGATGTTTTCATGCGCCGTCGCGCCTTCTTCGAGGCGAGCCCAGAAATTGATGATCCAAGCGCGGCTCCAACCGGTGTGGCCGCTGCCGGCCTGCAGCCGGCGCTCGAGTGTTGTGCGTGCGGCACGGGCGAGCTCGGGAGTGCCGCGCAAGGTGATCTGATCGCTCGGGTGCAGGCCGAAAAGCTGCGAGATGTGGCGATGGCCTGGGTCGGGCTCCTCGTACTCTTCGAGCCATTCGAGTAACTGGCCGTGCTTGCCTATTTTCAGGGGCGGTAGTTGATCCCGTGCGGCGAGAAGGCGCTTGGCGAAGTCCGCGTCGACGCCGAGCAAAGCCGCCGATTGCATGACGCGCGTGAACAGGGCATGTGCGATTTCGAGATCCATTGTGGGCGCCATGGCGAGCTTGCCGATTTGGCCGTCGGCGGTCTTGAACCGGTTCTCCGGAGACAGAGAGGGTCCGGTGAGGAGGCGGCCTTTCGTGTCCTTCGTGAACGTCGCCAGCAGGAACTCGGCGGCCTCTTTCATGACGGGATAGCCGCGGCTCGCCAGGAACTCACGGTCGCGAGTGAAGTCGTAATGGTCCCAATAGTGCAGGCTGAGCCATGCCGCGCCCATCGGCCAGATTCCCGAGCCGACACCATCGATCGGCACAGCGTGGCCCCAGCCATCAGTATTGTGATGCATAACAAAACCGGGGGCGCCGTACATCAGCTTGGCTACACGGCGGCCATCTTCGCGCGCCTTTTCGATCAGGTCGAACAAGGGCTCATGCAGCTCCGATAGATTCGTTACTTCGGCCGGCCAGTAGTTCATTTCGGTGTTGATGTTGATGGTGTACTTGCTCTCCCAGGGCGGTGCGAGCATGTCATTCCATTTGCCTTGAAGTGTGGCGGCGAAACTGCCGGGCCGGCTTGAGGCAATCAGGAGATAACGGCCGAACTGGAAGTAGAGAGGTTCAAGCGCAATGTCGGTTACCCCTTCGGCGATGCGCTTCAGGCGCTCGTCGGTGGGCAGGTCGGGCTGTGGCGCGCCGAGTGAGAACTGCACGCGGCGGTATAGGCGCTGATAGTCAGCGACGTGCACCCGTTTCACTTGCTCATAAGGCTTTGATGGTAGTTTCACGTCGAGCGAACGCATCGACGTGCCGGCATTGAGTAACAACACGGCCGAGTCCGCGCCCGTCACCTCAACCGCACTACCGTTGATGCGCGTTGAGCCGCCTTTGGCGCGCACAGCCAATACGGCGCGAAACTTCACACCGGTCTTGCGCTCTCCTGCGTAGCGTTCGCCGTGGGGAATCGCCTGTCCTTCCATCACGACTTGATTGGGCGCCTCGGCGCGTGCGGTGGCGTCGGCTTCGCGAGTCATGGTGGCCGAGAAGCTGAGCTTCCCGGCATGACTGGATGAGAGGCGCACCACGATCGCTTGGTCCGGAAATGAAGCGAACACTTCGCGGGTGTACATGACTCCATTGACGCGATAGCGAGTGCGGGCGATGGCAGTGTCGAGATCGAGCTCACGTTCGTATTCCGCGGCTTGTTCATGGCCCGGAAAGGTGAGCAGTAGGTCGCCCATCGGCTGATACGGCGGCATGCGTCGCGGTGTGGCGATGACGGACTTGTCGGCCAAGGCCTCGGCCTCGCGCACCTTGCCCGCCATAAGCAGGCGGCGCACTTCGGGGAGTGCGCGGGCGGCATCGGGATTGATGCGGTCGCGCTTTTCGCCGGCCCAGACCGAATCTTCGTTCAACTGCAGGCGTTCGTTCGACGTGCCGCCGAAGACCATCGCTGCCAAGCGTCCGTTGCCGATGGGAAGAGCTTCATTCCATTTCGCGGCCGGTTGTTTGTACCAGAGCTTGAACGGTTGGCCGTGGAGGAACGACGTACAGAGGAGGAATAGAAGGGCGCCGCGCATGGACTTTAGCGTATCCATTTCGCGGCGCTTGCAGTAGTTCGTTGCTTAGAGGTCGGCGGCGATCTTTTCCGTGGTGAACGCTTCGATGATATCGCCGGGCTTCACGTCGTTGAAGTTGGCGATGTTGATGCCGCACTCGAAGCCCTGTTTCACTTCGCTCGCGTCGTCCTTGAAGCGGCGCAATCCTTCGATCTTGCCCGTGAGCACCACGACGTTGTCGCGCAGCAGCCGCATGTCGGCGCCGCGTTTCATGACGCCGTCCTGCACGTAGCAACCGGCAACGGTGCCGACCTTGGTGATACGGAACGTATCGCGAACCTCGGCGCGGCCGAGATAGACTTCGCGGATGACCGGTTCGAGCAGTCCGGCCATGGCCTTTCTGATTTCGTTCGTGAGGTCGTAGATGATCGTGTGCAGGCGGACGTCGACCTTTTCCTGCTCGGCGAGCGCGGCGGCCGTACGTTCGGGCCGGACGTTGAAGCCGATGATGATGCCGTCGGAGGCGGCGGCGAGCTGGACGTCGTATTCGCGGATGGCGCCGACACCGGCATGGATGACGCGAATCTTCACCTTGTCGGTGGAGAGCTTTTGTAGCGTCTCGGTGAGCACTTCCGCCGAGCCGCCGACGTCGGCCTTGATGATGACGTTAAGCTCCTTGGTTTCGCCTTCCTTGAGCTGCTGGTGAAGGCTTTCGAGCGTGATGCGGCTCTTGGCCATGGCCTGCTCGCGCTCGCGCGTTTCGCGGTATCCGACGATCTGCTTGGCCTTGGCCGTGTCGGTCACCACTTGCAGCGTGTCGCCGACCTCGGGCATGTCCTCGAGGCCGAGCACTTCGACGGGCGTGGACGGTTCGGCTTCCTTGACGGATTCGCCGTGGTCGTCGAACAGGGCGCGAACTTTTCCGAATACCGTGCCGCAGATGAAGAAATCGCCCACGCGGAGCGTGCCGTTGCGCACAAGCACGGTGGCGACGGGGCCGCGGCCGCGATCGAGCTGCGCTTCGAGAACGGTGCAGAGCGCGGGACGCCCAGGATTGGCTTTGAGGTTCTGCATTTCGGAGACGAGCAGGACCATTTCGAGCAACAGATCCAGGTTCTGCCTGGCCTTAGCCGATACCGGCACCATCACGGTATCGCCGCCCCAGTCTTCGGCAAGGAGATTGAGGTCGCTCAACTGCTGCTTGATGCGATCGATCTGGGCGTCGGGCTTGTCGATTTTGTTAATGGCGACGATGAGCGGCACGCCAGCTGCACGAGCATGGTCGATCGCCTCGCGTGTTTGCGGCATGACGCCATCGTCGGCGGCGACGACCAGGATGACGATGTCGGTAACCTTTGCGCCGCGGGCGCGCATGCGCGTGAACGCTTCGTGGCCGGGCGTGTCGATGAACACGACCTTCTGGTCGTTGTGCGTCACCTGATAAGCGCCGATGTGTTGAGTGATGCCGCCGGCTTCGCGATCGGCGACGCTGGCATGACGAATGGCGTCGAGCAGGGATGTTTTGCCGTGATCGACGTGACCCATGACGGTAACCACGGGTGCGCGCTTCATCATGTCGGCTTCGACCTGCGTGAGATCGACATCCTGCGTCGTCTCCTCTTCGAAGCTGACTTTGTTCGAAAGCGCGCCGAAACCTTCGGCAATCTCTTCGGCGAGCTTGGTGTCGAGGGTCTGATTGATGGTGACGAACATCTTCTTGCGCGTGAGCATGCGCTGGATAACGACGTTCGCCTTCAGGCCGAGCTTCTCGGCCAGTTCTTTGACGGTGATGCCTTCCGAAATCGTGATCTCGGTGTTGCTCGCCTGAACTTCGGCTTCCTGGCGGCGGTATAGCGGTTGGTGCTTACCCTCGCGATCGGCCTCCCGATCGACTATCGGCCGGCGGCCGGCCGGCTTGCCTTGATGGCGGCGGTCGGGTGTAGGAACAGCCTGCGGTTCAGGCAGCGGCGCCGTGGGATGCATCCCGCGTCCGCGCATGGGACGGGCGCCGCCGGGCCCGCCACCAGGGCCGCCCGGCGTGGGCATGCCAGGACCGCGCTGAGGAGAAGGCTGGCCAGGCCGAACCGGACCGCGGAAATCGTAAATAGGGCGGCCGGGAACCGGGGTGGCTCGCGGCGCACCGGGGCGCGGTGAAGGCTGTCCGGGACCAGCGGTGCGCTGCGTCTGCTGGAGCTTGGCCACCAGATCGGGGCGGGGCGGCACCACGGGACGAGGGGCCGGCTGACCAGCGAGCCCGGACCGCGGAGCTTGTGGAGCCATGGGCGCGGACGGCGCTGGCGGACGATCAGGTCGCGGTGCCATGGGCGGCCGTGGAGCGGCCGGACGGGCGGGCCCTGGCATCGGCGGAGGCGGCGGAGACGGCTGGCCTAGTGCGGGGCGCTGTTGTTCTCCGGGAGAGGATGTCATGGACGCGGGAAGCGGCTGGCGGGGTCCGGAGAGAATTTGGCCTGGACGGCGAGGAGCGTCGGTACTAGCTCCAGCCGCCGGAGCTTGTGGCGCGGCTGCGCCGGGTGTGGCCGGAGCCGATGGCACCACGGGACGCGTTGGAGGTATCTGAGCCGGCGCCACCGGAGCAATAGGCCCGGCGCCACCGGCGGCCAGAGGTGGCCTGATCGCCTTCGGAGTAAGGGCCGGGCGCGGCGGAATGGGAATGGATGGAACGCTTGTCTTGGCAACATTGCCAGCGGCCAGTGGCGGCCGCACAGGGGCAATTGGGGGACGAATGGGCGCCGAAGATTCGCGATCCTTCTCTTCATGAGGAGCCGATGCGGCGACTGCGGAAGGTGGCGTAGAGAACTCCTTGGTGGGGGCAGCGATTGGAGGTGGAGGGGGCGCAGTTGGAGCGGCAGTTGCCGGGGGCGGTTCCGGCCGGACGGCGCGGATCACGGGTTCCGCTTCGACACGGACTTCTTGAGGTTCGCGGGCATCGTCGTGCTCGCCACCCGTGTAGCCTTCCCCTTTGCCCGCAAGTTGCTGGCGTATCTGGAGAACGACGTCGTCGTCCAACGAACTGGAGTGCGTCTTCTTCTCGCCGACACCAAGCACGGGCAGCAGATCGATGATCACACCCGGCTTGACCTCGAGTTCCCGCGCTAGTTCGTTGATGCGAATTTTACTCATGCTGGTTCGTATTGAGACTCGACCTTTTGCGGGGACTCAGAATGAAGGGGTGGTAACGCCGACGCGCTCTTTGCAGCGCGCGAAGCCCTTATCAAGGGAAAATAACGTGTCCAATCGCCTATTCCGAATCCTTTATGTTATCAGATTCCTTTGGTAATGCATCTGCAGCGGCTCCCTCATCTGGAGGTTCCGCGATTTCCTCCGACGTCGTTTCCTGTTCGGCGGTCTCTTCGCCCGCCGCCGTTTCGTCGGCCGGAGGATGGGAATGCGCCGTATCGAGCGGCGGGTGAATCGGCATTCCCTCAACAAACTCCTGCTGCGGAGGCGGCTGTTGAGGCCCTTCAAACTGTTGGTAATAGGAGATGACGCTGGATTGGATCAACTCGACATTGTCCGATTCGATACCTTCAATCGAATCGAGTTCCTCAGGAGTCATCGAGCCCAGCTTTTCCACAGTGCCGATGCCCGCGCCAACCAGTAATTCAGCCAGACCTTCGGGAAGGCCGTGATCAATCAGGATGGAAACCGGTGCGCCGGGCGCCATCACGGCAGCCATCTGCGATTCCACTTCCTGGCGCTTTTCTTCCTCACTCTTGATGTCGATGTGCCAGCCCAGAAGTTTGGCCGCAAGGCGGACGTTCTGACCCTTCTTGCCGATGGCGAGGGACAGTTGGGTATCGTCGACGATCACTTCCATGTGTTTCTCGACAGGGTCAACAATCGCGACGCGCGTGATGCGCGCCGGGCTCAACGCGTGCGTGGCAAATACGCTGATGTCCTCCGAGTACTCGATAATGTCGATCTTTTCACCACGTAGCTCGCGGATGATCGATTGCACGCGCATGCCCTTCATTCCGACGCAGGCGCCGACACTATCGACGTCGCGATCGCGGCTGTGAACGGCGATTTTCGTTCGTTCGCCCGCCTCGCGCGCGCAGCCCTTGATCTGCACGGTGCCGTCGTAGATTTCCGGCACTTCCTGTTCGAAGAGACGCTGGACAAGGTCGGGGGCGGCGCGGCTCACCATGACGCCAGCGTTCTTACCGGTCTTTTCGACGCTCTTGATGACGACGCGCACGCGGTCGCCAATGGTGAAATTCTCGAGCCTGGACTGTTCTTTCTTCGGCAGACGCGCCTCGGTTTTACCCAAGTCGACGACCATGTCCTGTCCCTCGATGCGTTTCACAGTGCAATGCAGCAGGTCGCCCACGCGTCCGGAGAATTCTGCAAAGATATTCTCGCGCTCGGCCTCACGCACCTTCTGAAGAATCACCTGCTTGGCCGTCTGCGCGGAGATTCGGCCCAAAGCGTCGGCATTCTTCTGAATCCGCACAGCGCCGCCCAGTTCGGCCTTTGGATCGAGCTTGCGGGCCTGCTCCAGGGTGACTTCATTGACTGGGTCGGCCACTTCCTCGACGACGTTTTTTACGATGAACAATTGAATGGCGCCCGACTTCGGTTCGAAGTCGACATCCATATTCTCTTCGGTGCGGAAGTGCTTGCGCGCGGCCACCATGAGGGCGTCCTTCACCGCGTCCAGAATTACCTGTGCGTCAACGCCCTTTTCCTTGCTCAGGATTTCGATAGATTGATAGATCGATGCCAAGGGTATCTAGCCTCTGTCTCGGTGTTGCCGGGTTTACCAGTTGAACTTCAGATTGGCGCGAGCCACTTGGTCCAGGGGGATCTTGACGGGCTCGCCTTGGGCAGGCTCCAACGTAATGATGCCGTCTGAGAAACCGGCCAGCTTGCCTTCCCAAACCTTACGGTCCCCGACAGGCGCGGTGAGAACCAGCTTTGCGTTTTGGCCGGTGAATCGTTCGAAATCCCGCGGGCGGCTGAGTTTGCGCTCCACACCGGGAGAGCTGACCTCCAGGGTGTAACGGCCCTCGGGTATAACGTCTTCCACATCGAGAACGGTGCCCACATATTCGGAGATGTGCTGGCAGTCGGCATGTGTTACACCTTCGGGCTTGTCGATGAAGATCCGGAGAATGCGCGAGTTGCCGGCACCCTTGAGTTCCACCTCAACGGCTTCAATGCCGCTTTTGCGGCCCGCACGTTCAACGATTTCAGTCACTTTGTCGATAATCTCGCTCTTCATCCGGCTTGTTCCGCCACGCAATAAAAAAGTGGGCTCTCGCCCACTCCAGAGTTAAGCCAAACTTTCACCTTGATTATACATCGTGTGAAGCGCTTCCGGCTTCTCTTTGCCCACCCCTCTGGTAATCTGGAATGTACTTTTTGACAAAAGGAGCCCCTTCCATGTCTGAATCCGTGTCGCGGAGAAACCTGGTGAAGAAGGCGATAATCGCCACGGCGCCTGCCTTCATACCTCACCTGGCGGGCCAAAGCAAGAAAATGACATTTGGCTTCATCGGAACGGGCGGACGGGGCAGCTATCTGCTGGACCGGCTATATGCTGGAAGCGGTACGCGCGTCAACGTGATCGGCGTGTGCGACACCTATGCGGGCAACCTGAACAAGGCCAAAGACAGGGTGGCTACCGTCGAAGGCAAGACGCCCCAGACCTACGTAGATTATCAGCGGCTGCTCGCCGATCCGAATATTCAAGTAGTTGTGATCGCCACTCCCGAACATCTCCATCATGAGATGACGCTAGCGGCGCTAAAGGCCGGAAAACACATCTATATCGAGAAGCCGCTCGCGCAAACCATCGAGAAGGGCGAGGAGTTGGTTAAGGCCGCCGCAGCGGCCGGCAAGAAGGTGCAGGTAGGCACGCAGAACCGATCCAATTCCCTCTACATCATGGCGAAAACGATGGTGTCGCAAGGCCTGATCGGCGATTGCCATTACGTGCGCGCCTTTTGGTACCGGGCGGCGCTTGCCAACGGGGCGCCCGCGTGGCGCTACAACATTCCTGCCGATGCCACGCCCGAAAACACCGACTACAACCGCTTTGTAGGTCCCGCGCCCAAGACACCGTTCAACAAAAGTCGCTATTTTCAGTGGCGTCTCTACTGGGACTACTCCGGCGGAATCTCGACGGACCTACTAGTGCATCAGACCGACATTTCGAATTTCGTGATGGGTAAGACCGTGCCTAAGACGTGTGTGGCTTCAGGCGGCGTCTACCGCTGGACGGAGAATGACGACCGCGATGTGCCCGACACGCTCAGCGCGCTGTACGAGTATCCGGACAAGTTCCACATCAACTACTCCTGCTATTTCGGCAACGACGAGTTTGGCTACGGCGAGCAGTTTTGCGGCGACGAGGGAACGATCCAAGTATTGAACCGCCAAACTCTGATGTTTACGCCGCAGAAGTTCGCCGGCAAGCCGCCTGCCCACGTGGCGGCGCGCAGCGAAGTTAAGCTCGACTTAAAGGGCAACGACAATCCCGCCGTTGAGGCTCACTTGCGCAACCTCCTCGATGCGATCGAGGGCAAGGCGCAACTGGTAGCGCCGGTGGAAGTGGGACAGATGGCAGCGATCAGCGGCCACATGGCCACGCTCGCCTTCCGCAACAACAAAATGGTGCTGTGGGACGATAAGGCGCGTAAGTACAGCTTCGTGTAAGCCTAGCAGGCTACAAGGCGTGTCGCATGACAAGCGGCATTTGTTACGATTGTGGACCGCTCGGCTCGATGCAGGGCGGTCCTTCGATTTGAGGAGCTACGAATGCTGATCCTTGCCGCTGTACTCGCGATCTTTGTCTATGGCCTGATCGCGGCCATGCTGGGCACGATTCTGCCCGACTTGTCCAAACGCTTCTCCCTGTCGCCGAAGCAAAACGGAAGTATCGCGATGGCGCAGGGAATCGGCTTGATGGTGGGTTCGTTCTTCATTGGACCACTCGTCGACACACAGGGTAAGAAGCCTGGCCTGCTGTTGGCGCTCGCGTTGATCGCGACGGCGCTCTTCGGACTGAAGAGCGCTAAAGGATATTCGATCATCGCCGCTTCGATGTTGCTGTTGGGCATCGGTGGCGGATCGCTGGTGACGGGCGCTTTTGCGCTGGCGGGCGACATCAAGATCGAATCACTCAGCACGGCGGGCGTCTTCAACCTGCTGAACCTCTTCTTCGGCTTGGGCGGCCTGCTCACGCCGCTGTTGGCCGCTCGCATGTTCAACAACAACTCGGGCAGCCTCACGATGTTCGCCGCGGCGCTCGCCGTCATCACGCTCGTGATCCACGGCCTCACGCCGATGGCCGCGCCAAGCGGTCAGGTCTCCTTTCAGGCTTCGCAGGTGGGTGAGTTGCTCGGCACGCCGGCGCTACTGTTGCTGGCGGCGTTTCTATTTCTCTACGTCGCCGCCGAGGTGGGAGTCTGGAACTGGCTGGCGCGGCACCTCATCGCACAGGGGGTACCGGAGAAAAACGCGATCACGATTTTGTCGCTCGGGTTTGCGCTGGGCATTCTACTGGGCCGCGTGGCCGTGGCGCCGGTGCTGTCGAGCGTTTCGCCGGAGCGCGTACTGATGGGGGCGGCGATTCTGATGGCTATCACCACATTCGGCATGCTGCAGACCAGTTCGCCGAATGCCGCCTGGGCCGCGGTTTTTCTAGCAGGCATCGCGATGGCGCCGGTGTTTCCGACCACGCTCGCCGTGGTTGGCGGCAAGTTCCCTGCGACGGCCGCAACTGCGACCGGCATTGCCACGACGGCGGGTTGGTTGGGCCTGGTAGTCAGCTCGCCGATCATCGGCAGCGTTGCGGGCGACGATCCGAAGCGGCTGAAGACTGCGCTGCTGCTGATTCCGGCATTCTCCGCGTTGATGGTCGTGATTTCCTTGATGCTCTAGGGCTCATTCAGGCCTGGGTAAGAGATGCTTCTGCACCTTGCCCAAGGCAGTGCGCGGAAGCGCCTCTACTGGAACAAAGGCACGCGGCACTTTGAACGAGGCCAACTTGGCGCGGCAGGTGGTTTCGAGAGCGTCCACCACGCATTCGCCGCGCGTCACGATATAGGCGACCGGAACCTCGCCGCGAACGGGATCGTTCACGCCGACCACCGCCGCTTCGGCGACGCCTTCCTGTTCGAGCAGCAGTTCCTCAATTTCGCGCGGGTAGATGTTGAAGCCACCGCTGATGATCAGGTCGCTTTTGCGCCCGGTGAGAGTAAGATAGCCATCCTCCGAGACTTCGCCCATGTCGCCGGTGCGAAACCAGCCTTCATCGAACGCCTTCGCCGTAGCCTCCGCATTGCGCCAATACCCAGCGAACACATTGGGTCCGCGTAACTGTACCTCACCCTCCACGATGCGCAAGCTCACGCCCGGCATGGGAGCGCCGACGGTGCCGGCGCGCCGCTCACCTGCGTACGGATTGCTCGTATTCATGAGCGTCTCGCTCATACCGTAGCGTTCAAGGATGGTATGACCGAATTTTGCGCGGAATGCCTCCATCACGTGCGCCGGTAGAGGGGCCGAACCACTGACGAACAGTCGCATGTTCGCGGCGATCTCGGGCGGCGCTTCGAGCAGGCGGACGTAAATCGTCGGCACACCGAAGAATAGCGTCGGGCGAAAAGTTGTAAACTCCTCGGCCGCGCGCTGGTGCTCAAAGCGCTCCAGCAACCTCATGCGGCAGCCCGTCGCAAGCCATGCATGTACGCCGTTTCCGAGTCCGTGGATATGAAACAGCGGGAGCGGCAGCAAAAAGCGGTCGGCCTGCGAGATCTCCCAACAGGCGACTATGTTCACCGTGTTCGCGAGCAGGTTGTTATGCGTGAGCACCGCGCCTTTGCTCGTGCCTGTGGTGCCGGAGGTGTAAACGATCATCGCCGGGGCGTCACCGTCGAGCGGCACGCGAAAACGGTCCGGCGAAACATATACATTCTTCAGCGCCGCCAGTTCCGCCTCGTCGACGAACACCTTCGGTTCAGCGTCGCGCCGGATGTGTTCCAACTCGCGCTCGCGGTAGAGAATGTTGACCGGCACGTAGATGGCACCGAGCTTCAGGCAGGCAATTAGCAGGGCGATCACATCGGGGCTGTTTGGTAGGTACACGCACACGCGGTCACCCGTGGTGACGCCGCGCAACGCGAGCGCCAGCGCCAGTTCGTGCGACATCCAATCCAGTTCGCCGAAGGTGAACGTGCGTGCGCCGAACTCCAGCCCCTCCCTTGGCGCGCGGCCCACCAGCGAGTGGTCAAACAGATCCATCAACTGCATCGGGAATAGAATGGTAGCATCTTGTACCGAGCTGTCATTTATTCGCTTCTTGCGGCCCTCCCGCTCAGCGCCCAGATGAACTTTGTGCGCGACGTGTGGCCGCATTTGGAGAAGGCCGACTGTAAGGGTTGCCACAATAACGATGGCGTGGCATCCACCACGCGGCTGCAGTTTCCCGAGGCTGAGGCGACGGCCGAGGAGCGCGAATTGTTTGGCGATTCGCTGCGCCGCTTCGTCGACACGGCCGATCCGGCGAAGTCGATGCTGGTGCTGAAGCCGACCAACAAAATTGGTCACGCGGGCGGCCGCCGCATTCAACCTGGCAGCGAGGCCGAAACGGCGCTCGTCAACTGGGTGAAGCAACTGAACGCGACCAAGCCGCTGGCGCGTCACGAAGAAAGGAAGACGCACGCGGCGCACGAAAAGCCGGTTCTGCGCCGGTTGACGCATTCGCAGTACGACAACACGGTGCGCGACTTGCTGGGCGACATCAGCCGGCCGTCGCGGAACTTCCCGCCGGAGGACTTCATCGACGGTTTCAAGAACCAGTTCGAGGGCCAGTCGATCTCGCCGCTGCTAGCCGAAAGCTACGGCGAAGCGGCGTCCCGTCTCGCTTCCACGGCAAAGCTGCCGAAGTCGCCGAATTTTGCCGAATCGTTCGGTAAGCGCGCATTCCGCCGGCCACTCACCGCGCTCGAGAAGACGCGCTACCAGGCCTTGTTCGCCAAGGGCGGGCCCGAGGCCGTCGTGGAGGCGATGCTGCAATCTCCTGCGTTTTTGTACCGGCCGGAGACGGCGCTGAAGGCAGAGAACAAGCCGTATGTACGCGCTTCGCGGCTCTCCTATCTGCTCTGGGACACCATGCCCGACGAGACGCTGATCGCAGCCGCCGAGAAAGGCGAACTGAACACGCCGGAGGGCTTCGAAAAACAGGCTCGACGGATGTTGGCCGACCCCAAGGCCGCGCTCGCGCTCGATGAGTTTGTTTCCCAGTGGATGCGCTTCGACCGCGTGGTCACCATGGTGAAGGACCGGCGTTTCTATCCAAACTTTACGCGCGAGATGGCCGTCGCGATGACCGAGGAGACGCGCCGTTTCGTGGCCGACCTCGTCTGGGGCAACCGCAATTTCCTCGAATTCTTCACCTCTGGCGATACGTTCATCAACGGCGATTTGGCCACCCTGTACAACATGAAGGCGCCGTCGGACGACTTCTCGCGCGTCAGCTATCCGGCCGAATCGGGCCGCGGCGGCATCATCAGCCACGCGACATTTCTCGCGTTGACGAGTAAGCCGTCGGAGACCTCACCCACGGCGCGCGGCCTGTTCGTGCGCGAGCAGTTTCTCTGCCAGAACGTGCCGCAGCCGCCGCCCGGCGTGAACACGAACCTGCCGCCGCAAAACGAAGAAAAGCCGATGACCAATCGCGAGCGGCTGCAGATGCACCTCACGAATCCAAGTTGCGCAACGTGCCATAACCTCATCGATCCAATTGGGCTGGGCCTGGAGAAGTTTGACGGCGTCGGCGCGTGGCGCGAGCAGTTGACCATGAGAATCGCGAACTTCGACCGTAGGCGCGAACAGCGCACGGTTTCCGTGCCGATCGACAACCGTGGATGGGTCGCCGGCATCCAGGGCTCCGAGTTCCAGACGCCGAGCGAACTGGGCGCGGCATTGGCGAAGACGCCGCAATGCCAGGAGTGCCTGGTAAAGCAGTATTTCCGCTACGCGATGGGCCGCCGCGAGACGCCCGCCGACCGGCCCGTGATCGCCCGCGTCCTGGCCGACTTCCGGGGCTCGCAATTCCGCTTCCAAGAGCTTATGATTGCAGTAGTGAAGTGGACCGAGTTTGGTGTCCACGCCGATAGGAACTAATCGCATGAGAGCACCGCTTTCCCGCCGAACACTTCTCAAAGGCCTGAGCTTCGCCGGGTCGCGCGCACTACTGCCGCTGCCGCCACTGGCCGCGATGTTTAACGCCGCAGGCACCGCGTATGCCGCCGAGAACGCCAAGCGGGAAACGCGCTTTGTGCTGTGGTTTAACGGCAACGGCATCGTCGAAAAGTACTGGATTCCCAACGAAACCGGACGCGACTACACGATGACGCCGTGTCTCGCGCCGCTTGCTTCCTTCCGTGACCAGATGCATGTGGTAACCGGCCTGGACAATCCTGCCGCGCGGATGCCCGGTCCGGGCAACGACCATCACCGCTCGATGAGCGCCTTGATGACCGGGACGCAATTCACCGGCCGTGGCGCGGGCGGCCCCTCGATCGATCAAGCCGTCGCGGCGAAGATCGGCGGTGAGACGCGGTTCCGTTCGCTGCAGATTGGCGTGTCGCAGGAGAGTTTCGGCGAGAGCGTGCAGCGCAACATGAGCTGGGCCAACTACGACCGCCCACTGCCGCCGGAGATGCTGCCGCACAAGCTGTTCGACCGCCTGTTCGGCCAGCGCGAAATCGGCTGGGTGAACCGCAAGCGCAGCGTCATCGACGCTATTCGTGAAGATGCAAAGGCGCTGCAGGGGAATCTAGGAACTGAGGATCAGAAGCGGCTGACCGAACACCTCGACTCCATTCGCGATGTCGAGCGTTCGATCGCCAGCATGCCGCCGCAGTACTACAAGGTGGACGAGCCCGAGTACGACGGCGACATGAAGGATTGGCCGCGCATCGCCAAATTGCAGAGCGATCTGCTCGCTCACGCATTTGCCACACGGCAGACGCGCGTTGCGAGCTACATGCTCACCAAGTGCCAGGGTTTGACGCGCTTTCCATGGCTTGGCCTCACAGCGGCGCGGCACCACGATTACACGCACCGCGACGGCAAAGCGCCGGGCATGGATACTCTCGACGGCCAACGCATCATGCGCGACATCTGCAAGTGGCACGTGGAGGAGTTCGCTTATCTGCTCGGCAAGCTGCGTTCCATCCCCGAAGGCGATGGCACGCTGCTCGACCGGACGGCGCTGCTGTTTGTGCACGAACACGCCGAAGCCAACGACCACAAGAACAACGGGCTTTCCGTGATTCTCGCCGGGTTCCACGGCAACCTCGCCACGGGCTTGCACACGCGAACCACGGGGACCGTGGCTGACCTCTATCTGACTGTTGCCGACGATGTGATGGGCGCCGGTATCGGCAAGTTCCCGACGGCGGAGCGCAAGTTGAGCGACTTGGTCCGTCGCCAGGCAACACCGGAAACTGCTTAGAGCAACCTGAAGTTCACCAGGATCTCTGCGCTCACGCGCACGGGCTTACCGTCTATTTTGCCCGGTTCGAATTGCCACTGTTTCACCGCGAGAATTGCGTTGGCGTCAAGGCCGGGGTCCAGGCTCTCGATGACCTTGATCTCATTTGCAACACCGTCGCGCTCGATGACGACCGAGAGTTTTACTACGCCGGTGATCTTCGCGTCACGAGCCTCTTCCGTGTAAGCGGGCTCGACTTTGTAAATAAGGTGTGGTGGCGAGACGTCCTTGCCGATTTTGTGCACGGTGTCGTCCTGCTGCAGGGCAGCGAGTGGCAGCGTTACTGCGATGGCGGCAACGGCGGCGACAG
>DASRHX010001041.1:0-2153 GCA_035650295.1 Bryobacteraceae bacterium
GCAAACAGCTTGGCCTGGCGACCGACAAACGACGAGCCGGGCCTGCGGAGCAGGGGGTCGCGGAGATGCTGGCGGGGCTTTACCGTTCCTTCGCGGAACCCATCACTGACGAGTCATTGTTCGAGTGGCATCGGATGCTGATGAAAGGCCGCATGGACCTCATAGACGCCGGCCGCTACCGCACCGGCAAGGAGCCCATGCAGGTGGTCTCCGGCACACGCGAATTTCCGAAAGTGCATTTCGAAGCGCCGCCGTCCTCAAGAGTGTCCAAGGAAATGGCGCGCTTCGTGAAGTGGTTTAACCGGACCGCTCCGGGCGGAACCGAAGCATTGCCTGCCCTGACGCGGGCGGGAATCGCACACCTTTATTTCGAGTCGATCCACCCGTTCGAGGATGGTAACGGCCGCGTTGGGCGGGCGATTGCGGAAAAGGCGTTGGCGCAGTCGCTCGGTCGGCCCACTCTGATTGCACTGGCGGCGACAATCCTCATCCGGCGGAAAGAGTATTACGCCGCGCTCGAGGCCGCGAATAAAGAAAACGAGGTGACTCGCTGGCTTTGCTGGTTCAGTGGAATTGCGATCGAAGCTCAGGCGCGCACGGCGGGCCAGATCGATTTCCTGATCGAAAAAACCAAGCTACTCGACCGGTTGCGCGGCCAACTCAACGACCGGCAGCAGAAGGCCCTGCTCCGCATGTTGCGCGAAGGACCAGATGGATTCAAAGGCGGATTGAGCGCCGGAAACTACGCGACCATCACGGGCGCGTCACCGGCAACCACGACACGCGATCTTGCGGATATGGTCGAAAAAGGCGCCTTAATCCGAACAGGCGAACGGCGTCACGCACGTTATTTTGTGGAGATTCCTGTTCCGGGCGTTACCCCGCCGCGCCGTCCCCCGTCCTCCGGCGCATCTCCTCGGTGAGGATGATCGCTTCGGCGAGTTCTTTCATCGGGCGGCGCATGCGGCGGCTTTCGTTGCGCAGTTTGAGATAGGCCTCTTCCTCTGTTAAGCCTTCGCTGCGCTGCAAAATGCCTTTGGCGCGTTCCACCAGTTTGCGGGTAATGAGTTCGCGTTCGATTTCCTGCTTCTCTTCGCTGAGCCGGGCGTTCTCTTCCTCCAGGCGTCCCTTGGTGAGCGCAGTGCCCATCTGTTCGCCGACGAACGTCACCAGGGCGATCTCTTCGGCCGTGTGGTCGTGGTCTTCGCGATGGTGCACGTTGATCACGCCAATGACCTTGCCGCCGCTCACCAGCGGAACGGAAAGAAACGCCTGATAGTTGTCTTCGACCAGCGTCTGGAATCGCTTAAATCGTTTGTCTGTCCCGGCGTTTCTGCCAAGAGCCACAACGCTGTTATGTTCGGCCACCCAACCGGTGACACCCTCTCCCAACTTGATGCGCAGCGTGCCCAATTCCCGTGCGTGCGGCACCTGCGATGCGCGCAGTACAAATTCTCCGTTCGGCTCGTCCAGTAGGTAGACAAGACAAGCATCACATTCTGTGACCTGCACCGTGAGACCCACGATTTCTCCGAGCATTTCGTCCAACGAAACCTCGGAGCTCACGATCCGGCTGATGCGGTGGAGCAGATCGACCTGCGAAAGTCCTCGTTCGGCCGTCATTCAACCAGCGTAGGGGCGAGGGGCGAGGGCGGTCCAATCGAAATTTCTTATGCCGGTGATCGGAAACTTTTCCGAATCCCGTTTGCCGTTTAGGCAGTTGGGAATGCGGGCGAAAGCGCGTTCATTCTGATAAAAGAGTGTCATGCGATTGCGACTAAAGCTGGCGGGGATTCTGGTGGGAATGATGTCGTGCGGCGGAGCGGCGTGGGGACAAGCGCTCAGTGGGATCGTGGATTTGCACGCCCATTCGGCGCCAGACGAATCGGCGCGGTCGATCGACGGCGTGAAGCTGGCGGCTTTGGCGCAGGAGCGTGGACTGCGGGCGATCGTGCTGAAAAATCACTTTGAGCCGACGGCATCGCTGGCTGTATTGGCTGCCGAGGCGGCGCCGAAGCTGGCGGTGTTCGGCGGAGTGGCGTTGAACCGGACTGTAGGCGGGGTGAATCCGGCGGCTGTCGAACATTGCGTGAGCACGCGCGGCGTAGCGGCGGGACCGATGCGGTGCAAGGTGGTGTGGATGCCCACGTTTC
>DASRHX010001042.1:0-4156 GCA_035650295.1 Bryobacteraceae bacterium
AGGTTACCATACGCCCTTAGGGACGGAGGATTCAGAGACTCAATCTGAAATCCTGTGGTGTCGTGAGCGTCTTCTTAGGTGGAGGTGACGCTCGCAACGAGTGATCCCAGAGTAACGTTTGGATGACGCCAAGGGAATAGACGAATCACCCGGATTAGTACTAGTACCTGTCTAGATGGAATAGTACTAGAGAATTCTATAGAACCCCTACTCGCCGAGTTTGGTTAAGTAGTGCTTTACGCTCTCAATGCCTTTGAACAAGTTCGGGATATGGAACTTTTCGTTGGGAGCATGGAGATTGTCGTCGGGCAGGCCGAAGCCCATCAAGACACTCGGCATGCCGAGGTGCTTTTGAAAGAGACCGACAATCGGAATCGAGCCGCCCGAACGAATATAAACGGTCTTGTTTTCGAAGAGTTCATCCATGGCCGCGGCTGCCTTTTGGATGAAGGGGCTGGAGGGGTCGGTGAGCGACGGTGCCGCGCCATGGAGGAATTTAAACTCGGCCTTCACCCCTTTGGGGGTAGCTGCTTTCACGGCAGCCTGGATTTGCTGGAGTGCTTCGGCGGGATCCTGATCGGCAACAAGGCGCGTACTGACTTTAGCGACAGCGCGCGCCGGAATGACTGTCTTGGCGCCTTCGCCGATGAAGCCCCCGCGGATACCGTGGACTTCGAGCGTGGGCCTGGCCCAGGTGCGGTCGAAGACGTGCAGGTTGGGCTCGCCCGTTAATTCGGAGGAACCGATCTCCTTTTCGCGATATTCCTGCTCGTTGAAGGGTAGACGGGCCCACGCAGCGCGCTCTTCGGGCGAGGGCGGGCGAACACGGTCGTAGAAGCCGGGAATGAGGATGTGTCCGTCAGCCCCCTTCAGCTTGGTGAGAATTTCAGCGATCGCCATGAGGGGATTCGGTGCCGCGCCCCCGTAGATGCCGGAATGAAGGTCGGTCTTCGCGCCTTCCACGTGAAGTTCGCCATAGACCATGCCGCGAAGCCCGGTGCAAATGGTGGGCAGGCCGGGGGCGAACATTTCGGTGTCGCAGACAAGAGCGGCGTCGGCCTTGAGATGGGAGGGTTTAGAGGCAACGTACTCTTCGATAAACTCGCCGCCGACCTCTTCCTCACCTTCAAGCAGCACGCGCACGTTGATCGGAAGCGAGCCACGTTCGGCCATCAATTCGGTGAGCGCCTGTATCTGAATCCAGACCTGGCCCTTGTCGTCGACCGCGCCGCGAGCATAGACGTTATCGTTGCGAACGGTAGGTTCGAACGGCGGCGAGAGCCACTCGTTGAGCGGCTCGGCGGGTTGCACGTCGTAGTGTCCGTAGAACAGGAGGGTTGGTTTTCCCGGGGCGTTGAGCCACTCTGCGGAGATAAGGGGATGGCGGCCTTCCTTTTCGATGAGGCGGACCTCTTCCATGCCGGCGCGGCGTAAGGCGTCGGCGGCGAAATGGGCGGCGCGCAGTACGTCTGCCTTGTGATTGGGGTCGGTTGAAACGCTGGGGATGCGAAGGAATTCGAAGAGGCCATCGAGCACGGCCTGTTGGGAGGGACTCATGAAGACAGGATGCCATGGTGGGCCGCGCGTTAGCATGAAGTTGACTCATGCACACAAACCGGCTCGCACAGGAGAAGTCTCCCTACCTCCTGCAACACGCGCACAATCCAGTGGATTGGTACGCGTGGGGAGAAGAAGCATTTACGAAAGCGCGCGCCGAAGACAAGCCGATTTTCCTTTCGATCGGTTATTCGACCTGCCACTGGTGCCACGTGATGGAACGCGAGTCGTTTGAAACGGCAGAGACGGCGGAGGTGCTCAATCGCTACTTCGTGCCCGTGAAGGTGGACCGGGAGGAGCGGCCGGATGTCGATCGCATCTACATGACGTTCGTCCAGGCAACGACGGGTTCCGGCGGCTGGCCGATGTCGGTGTGGTTGACGCCCGACTTGCGGCCATTCTTTGGCGGCACTTATTTCCCGCCGGACGCGCGATACGGACGGCCTGGATTCAAGCAGATGCTGGAGTATATCGCGCAGGTGTGGCGGGACGACCGGCCGAAGATCAACACCTCCAGTGCGGACGTGCTGGAGCAGTTGACCAAGCACGCGGCGGTAACAGGCCAAGAAGGCGCTTCGGTGCATGACGGTGCACCGGAAAGTTTGTTCTTTCATCTGCGCCGCAGCTACGATTCGAGGCTCGGCGGTTTCGGTGGAGCACCAAAATTCCCGCGTCCTGTGAGCCTGCATTTTCTGTTTCGGTTCTTTGCCCACACAGGCAATGGCGAAGCGCGGGAGATGGCGCTCCACACGTTGCGCGAGATGGCCAAAGGCGGGATGTACGACCAGATGGGCGGCGGGTTCCATCGCTACTCGGTGGATGAAAATTGGTTCGTGCCGCACTTCGAGAAGATGCTCTATGACCAGGGACAACTGGTTTCGAGCTTAGCCGAGGCGTATCAAATCACGGGCGACGAGTACTATGCCGCCATCGCGCGTGACGTGATCGAGTATGTGCTGCGCGACATGCGCGATGAAGGTGGAGCCTTCTATTCGGCTGAGGATGCCGATAGCGTAGTCGACCCGGCCAATCCTCACGAGAAGGGCGAAGGTGCGTTCTACATTTGGGCTGCCGATGAGCTGAACGCGTTGTTGGGCCTTGCGGCGGAGGCGTTCGCTTATCGCTATGGCGTGCAGACCGGTGGTAACGTGCGCAACGATCCGCAGGGTGAGTTTACGGGCCGCAACATCCTGTTCCAGGCGCACACGATCGAGGAGACGGCGGAAAAGTTCGGGCTGACGGTTGACGTCACGCGCGCGATGCTGGGCGCGGCGCGGGAAAAATTGATGGAAACCCGCAAGGGACGCGTGCGGCCGCATCTGGACGACAAAATACTGACGAGCTGGAACGGGCTTATGATCAGCGGACTGGCGCTGGCAAGCCGGGCCCTGAGCGAGCCAAAATACCGCGATGCAGCGGTAGCGGCAGCGGAGTTCCTTCTTAAAACGATGTGGGATGCACAGTCGGGACGACTCTTACGGCGATATCGGGCGGGTGACGCAGCGATTCCTGGCTTTCTTGACGACTACGCGGGCTTTGCGAACGGGCTCGTGGATTTGTATGAAGCGACGTTCGAGCTGCGCTATCTCGAAGCGGCGGGCAAGATGGCGGACGTGATGCGTGGTAAGTTCGAGGACCGCGAAGGCGGTGGTTTTTACAGCAGCGCGGAGGGCGACGAGAGCCTGATTCTGCGGATGAAGGAAGACTACGATGGTGCCGAACCTTCCGGGAACTCGCTTGCCATAACCGTGTTGCTGCGGTTGGCCGCGATCACTGGGAACGAAACATTTCAACAGTCCGCGATGCGCGCACTGGGGGCGTTTGCATCGCGGCTGAACAGCCAGCCAGTGGTGGCGCCGATGATGGTAGCCGCGCACATGATGTCGCGGATGAAGCCGAGGCAGATAGTCTTTGTGGGTCCCGTGGCGGAGACAATGCGTGGCGCGGTGGATATGCGATTCTTACCGGGCGTCACCTTGATGGCCGCTCGCGATGATGGCGAGCGTGCGGTACTGGCACGATGGCACGAGGAAATTGCATCTATGCCGCTCGTGGATGGCCAGACCGCGGCGTATGTGTGCGAGAACTTTGCATGCCAGGCGCCGGTTACGACGCTGGCCAGCTTGGACGCATTGCTAGAATCGTGAAGATTGGAAAGGATACAACTCATGGAACGACCTGGAGCAATGACACTGCGTGGGAACCCTTTTACGCTGATTGGACCTGAATTGAAGGTGGGTGATAAGGCCCCGGAATTCGAAGCCATCGACAATGCGCTTAAGCCGGTGACCTTGGAAAGCACAGGGCACAATGTGCGTGTATTCAGTGTCGTGCCCTCGCTCGATACTCCGGTGTGCGACGCACAAACCAAGCGCTTCAACGAGGAAGCGGCGAACATGCCCGGCGTCGACGTCTATACGTTTTCGATGGACCTGCCGTTCGCGCAGAAGCGATGGTGCGGCGCTTATGGCGTAGACAAAGTAAAGATGGTGTCCGATCACCGCGAGGGCAACTTCGGTAGCGCGTTTGGGACGCTGATTAAAGAATTGCGCATTCACTCACGTGCCATTTTCGTGCTGGACAAAGACAACACGATCAA
>DASRHX010001043.1:0-2976 GCA_035650295.1 Bryobacteraceae bacterium
CATGCCCGAAGCAGGGCGCTGCGCGCCCGCGGATTCTCTTGCGATTCGGTCGCCGTGGGGCGCACCGGCTTGCGCGTGATCGTGGATCCGAGTGCGCGTCCACGACAGGTGCACACCGGCTGTTTCGGCGGGCAGATGCAGGACGCGCTCCATTCAATGAAGGCGTGCTTCACGAGTCGATCTTCGCCTGAGTGGTACGAGATCACGGCCATCACCCCGTCGGGCACCAGGCGGTCACGCAGAATGGGTAGCGTCCGCTCCAACACGCCGAGTTCGTCGTTGACCGCGATACGAATCGCCTGGAAGAGCGGCGCGAATTGTGGTGGCCCGCTTCGTGGCCCGAGAACGGCCCGGATGGCATCGACGAGATCGTCGCTGGTGCGCATGGGGCGATTCGCGCGTCGGCGCACGATCTCGCGCGCGAGCCGACCAGAACGAGGCTCGTCGGCGTATTCGCGGAAGATCCGGATCAGTTCGTGTTCATCGCTCTCGTTGAGCACGCGGGCGCCATCCGTCTCGGCGTCGGGGCGCATGCGCATGTCGAGTGGTGCACCGGGGCGGAATGTGAAGCCCCGACCTTCTTCATCGATCTGGTGCGAGGAGACGCCGAGGTCGAGGAGAATGCCGTCCCACTTTTCATCGGTGAGTTCAGAATGCTCGTTGATCTCGGAGAAGTTTGCGCGGACGGCGCGGAACGCACCGCTGCGTTCGTACGCTTCGAGATTGCGCCGAGCCGCGTCGATGGCCCAGGGATCCTGATCGACGCCAGTTACACGGGCACCACGTTCGAGGAGCGCGAGTGCGTGCCCGCCTCCTCCGAGCGTACAGTCCAGGACGTGCCGAGCGTTGCCGAGCAGCTGGGCGACCTCGCGGGCGAGAACCGGCTCGTGAAAGGCTGGGATAGCGGCAGAATGGGTCACCTAACGCGGTGATACTAGTGGTGAAGCAGCCCGCGCGTCAAGTGTTTGGTAAATTGAGAGTTGTGCAGCCCGCTTAAAGCAATGTGGAAAGTCTGCAATCGAGCAGGAATGCGATCACGCGGCGGCACCGAGGATCAACCAAAAAAAACCGCCGCCCGTTGCGGGGCGGCGGCGTAAATCCCGGCGAGGCTAGCCTCGCAACTATCGCTTGGGCGGTTTCGGTGCGGGTGTGGCCTTGCAAAACGCTTTTACATATTGGTCGGCGTAGCCCTGCATTTGGATAGCGCCTTGCATCACGCTACCCGCCGCCTGACCAAACTCGCGGCCGTGCTTCTGAACGAGTGACTGGGCCGAGATGAGCATGTCGTTCATCCGGCGCGAGTCCTCACAGCTCTTGTTCGCGGCTGCTCGCGTGAGCAGCGGCGTTCCCATGACTACCATCGTCGCCGCCTGCAGGAACCCACTAGTTGGTGTTGGATTCAGCGAGTCAGCGAATGCGAACAGGCCAAGAATCTGTTCGCCACCTTCTACTGTCTTCGCCGAGTCCTTCTGGTACGCCTGAAACATGTTGTTCGCCTTCGGCAGGATCATCCCGGCGGCCGTCGCCTTGTCTTCGCCGGCAGCCACTGCTGCGCGCAATGTCTCGCGCAGGCTATCGAGATTGTTCTGCTCCGAAAAGATGGCGGCCTTCTGGAGATATACGCCCGGGAACTTCGGGTTGATCGCCAGCACCTTGTTGATGGCGTCGATTGCTTGCGGGATCTGACCATTACGCCGGGCCAGCTGCGCCACGGTGATCCACATCGTGGGATTGTTCGGGAACTTGGCAGCACCACGAGCCGCCGCTTCCTGCGCCTTCTGCGGCTGGCTGTCGGACAAATACGCCCCAACCAGCTGCTGGTAGAACGCCGTGTCCGCGGCGGAGGTGTCGTGCTTCACCATCTCTTCGCCAATCGGAATCGCGCCTTTGAAGTCGTTCAGGTTCCGATAGACGTTCCACTGCAATTTGATCAACTCGGGATCGCCCGGGCTCTGCTTGACCGCCTCGTCGATGATCGGCTTCGCCAGATCCAACTTCCCCGCGGCTGCTAAGGCCCGAACGACGGAAGCCTGCAATCCGGTATTCGTCGGGTCGGCGGCCAGCAGCTTCCGCAGCGCGCCGATGTACTTGTCTTCGTAGGCGGCTTTGTCCGTCGCGACCTTGCGGCCGTACGCATCCACCACCACTTCGAGCGCGCGATCGTTTTCCGGTGCGATCGCCAGGATTTCCTCGGAGAACTTGATCAGCGTGTCGTCCGCGGCGCGCTGACCGAGGGCCATCTCGAGCAAACAGATGCGCGCGAACACCGACTGCGGGAACTCCTTGATCGCCTTCGCCGCGTGGGCCTTGGCCTCATCGTACTGGCGCTGTCGATTCGACTGAAGGCAGTCGGTTGCGCCCTTGATCTGCTTGCGGGCCTTTTCGATTTCGGCGGACGTTTTGGCCGCAACCTCTGCCGGCTTTGTGCCCGTCGCGGTTCCAAGCGGCTGCTCCATCCCTTCGCCCCCGCGCGCCAGGTTCAGTGTGGCAACCATCGAAATCGTGCCGTCTGCCGCCCGCGATACGACGCCGTCGATGTATTCCTGGGCCTGAACGAACTGGTCAAGCTGCTTCAGGTCACTCGGCGAGAGAGCATCCGTCGCTGAGTAACCGGACTGTTCGAGGTTCGCGATGAGGTCCTTCTTCGGAATGACCCACATCGCCGTTGCGAGATTGTCCTGCATCAGCTTGTCGCGAACGTTGTCCGAAACCTGAACGCCAAGACCGGCGACCGTTGAGCGGAATACCGGGACCATGAACTTCGGTCCACTGGTTTGGCCCGGACGCAGTGCACGTTGCGTATTGGTACTGCTCTGGGCGTCGACCGAGCCCGCGACCAGCACCATCATCGCACCCGTAATGCGCGTCACAACTTGCCGTGCCTTCACAGTCCTCTCCTCCGCGGCAGTATGAACCATCGGTACCCTGCCAAGACCGGCCGGGTCCGTCGCTGTTGTCTCACCTGAATCGCGTCCC
>DASRHX010001044.1:0-4336 GCA_035650295.1 Bryobacteraceae bacterium
TCATGGCGCGGGCCGGTCGATGAGCCGGGGGGAAGCCCGCGCAAAGGTGAGCGAGCGGGCACTGCTCCGGCAGATGGGTCCGGTTTGGTTCGACGTGCGTCTTGCGAGAGAGCTCTGCGACGAGGCCCCGGCAGCGTACAAGGACATTCGGGAGGTGCTCGCTGCGCAGCACGAGCTCGTGAAGGTGACGCGCACGCTGCGACCAGAGCTCAACTATAAGGGCGTGTAGTTGGCCAAATGGTTCCGAGCCTGCACGATGACGTGCGGGCTCGGGACGCAAGAGCGGAGGCGACGGCCTCCGGGCGCTTATGTCGCTGAATCCAATAGAAAAAACGGATGTGGAGTGCAAGGTGATCAACGGGCGGCGCGGACGAGGAAGTAGAGACCCGCAAGCGCTCCAAAGGCGACCAAGGCAAGCAGCAGGAATGGGAGGAGATTGATGACGATGGCGATGCCTTGGGATGAACCGAGCAATTTGGGAATAAGCGCAACCGCCAGAAGAACGAGCACCCAGATTGCACCAAAGGTCATGACCTGGTAGCGAAGGCGGACCTTGTGCATGACGCGGCGTTCGACGGGAGCGGTGTCGGCGGGCAAAGGAGCCATGGGCCGCGCGGTTGCGCGGAGAGCCGCGGAGAGTTGGGGGTTGCGTCCAGCTTCTTCTTCGAGCAGAGCGCGGGTGGCTTGCGAGGCTTCTCCGGCGTGGTAGAGGATGACGAGGTCGGTGAGGACGTCGGGGTGCAGGGTCATCGGTAGTTCTCCAGTTTCTGCCGCGCGCGGTGGATGCGGACCTTAACGGCGGCGAGGGTGATGTTGAGCTGGGCGGCGATCTCGTCATAGGCGAGGCCGCCTTGGGCATAGAGGACGAGCGGTTCGCGCAGGTCGTCGGGAAGGGCGGCGAGGGCGGTAAGCGTACGTTGCAGGTCGAGTTGCGCCTCGGTGGATGGGGTGGGCGCTGGGGCGTCCGGCGGGAGAGGTGTTTGGCGCGAGTGGCGGGCGTGTTGTTTGCGCCAGGCGTTGCGGGCGATGGCAATCAAGTAGCCGCGGGCGGTGGCGGCGCGGACGGATTGGTCGGCGACGATGGCGCGGTAGAAGGTTTCGGCGGTGAGCTCTTCGGCGAGGGCAGGGCTGCGAGTCCAGGCGAGGAGGCAGCGATAGACGGCGGGCGCGTGCTCGGCGTAGATTTCGCTCATCGTCATCGCACTAGTAAATATCCGGCAGACTGAGATTAGTTACGAATTATTTGTTGTGGGCGTGCGAGCTACAGCAGCATGCCGGCGATGCAGGCCGACATGACGTTGGCCATGGTGCCGGCCATGACGGCGCGGAGGCCGAGGCGGGCGAGGTCGGATTTGCGAGTGGGGGCGAGGGCGCCGATGCCGCCGATCTGGATGGCGATGGAGCTGAGGTTGGCGAAGCCGCAGAGTGCGTAGGTGGCGATGGTGAAGCTCTTGGGATCGAGGATGTCCTTGAGCTTGCCGAGGTCGATGAAGGCAACGAATTCGTTCAGCACAAGACGCGTGCCCAGAAGTTGGCCGATGTTGGCGGCATCTTTCCAAGGGACGCCCATCATCCAGGCCGCGGGAGAGAAGATCCATCCCAGTAGTTGTTGGAGCGAATTCGGCATCCAGGCCATACCGGGAAGACCTTGGATCAGGCCGAAGAGCCCATTCACTAGCGCGATCAGGGCAAGGAACGCCACCAGCATGCCACCGATGTTTAGAGCGAGGAAGAGGCCGTCGCGGGCTCCGGTGGCGGCGGCGTCGATGACATTCACGCCCGGTTTCTCCACTTCGATCTTCACGGTGCCAGCGGTTTCCGGAGTGCCGGTTTCGGGGATGAGCATTTTGGCCAGAACGAGCGTGGCGGGCGCGGTCATGATGACGGCCGTGAGCAGATGCTCGATGGATACGCCGGCCATGCTCACGTAGGCGGCCATGACGGCGCCGGAGACGTGGGCCATGCCAGAGACCATGATGGTGAACAGTTCGCTTTCGGTGAGGTTGGGCAGGAAGGGCTTGATGGTAAGGGGCGCTTCGGTTTGCCCCATGAAGATGCTGGCGGCGACGTTGGTAGACTCGGCGCCGCTTACGCCGAGGAAGCGTTGCATGAAGACGGCCATCCCACGGACGACAATTTGCATGACGCCGAAGTAGTAGAGGATCGAGAACAGTGAACTGATAAAGATGACGATGGGCAGGACCTGGAACGCGAAGACAACGCCAAAGCCCCCATCGCGATCGCCCATCGGGCCGAAGACGAACTTACTTCCGACAGCGGCGTATTCGAGCAGGGCGTTGACGGCGGTGGAGGCGGCTTGAAACGCGCGGCCGAAGGGCGTCATGAGGACGAGAAACGCAAAGGCGAGTTGCAGCGCGAGGCCGATGGCGACCGAGCGCCAGCGAATGGCCTTGCGGTTAGTGGAGAGGGCGAAGCAGATGAGCAGGACCGCGGCCAGACCGATGAGTCCGGTGAATCGGTCCATATGCCGCTCCGGCTAGCTGACGACTTCGAGAATCAGTTCGCGGTCTTCCGGCGGATCTTTGGAGAGACGGAAGGAGTCCTCAATCAGATCGGCGGCGTCTTCGAGGCGCTCATCGCCGGTGTAGTAGATGCGGCAGAGCACGGAGCCGGAGTCAACCTTCATGCCCGTCTTCACCTCGAGGATGACGCCAACAGCAGGATCGATGGAATCTTCCTTGGTGTCGCGGCCCGCTCCGATGAGGGCGGCGGCCTTGCCGATCAGCTCGGCATCGATGGCGCTAATGTAACCGGAGCGGGGCGAGGCGATTTCGCGGACGCCGGTGGCGTTCGGCAGCAGGTCGAAACGGTCGAGCACGTTCGGATCGCCGCCCTGTGCCTTGATCACTTCCTTGAATTTGCGGTAGCCGGAGCCGTCAAGCAGCATCTTCTGCGCGGTTTCGCGCGCTTCGTCGAGCGTCATGGTGATGCGGCCGAGGAAGATCATGCGCGCGGCGAGTTCCAGCGAGAGCCGGGTGAGATCTGTCGGACCGGCGTTCTGCAGCGTCTGCGAAACCTCCATCACCTCGAGCGCGTTGCCGACGGCAAACCCAAGCGGCTGGTTCATGTCGGTGATGAGAGCAACCACGCGCTTGTCGGCGCGGCGGCCGATGCTGACCATCATTTGGGCGAGCTTGCGCGCATCCGTTTGCCGTTTCATGAAAGCGCCGGTACCGACCTTTACGTCGAGAACGAGCGCGTCCACGCCTTCGGCGATCTTCTTGGACATGATGCTCGAGGCCACCAGCGGGATGGACTCGACGGTCGCCGTGGCGTCGCGCAGAGCGTAGAGCTTGGCATCGGCGGGAGCGACTTCGGGCGTCGCGCCCATGAAGGCCAGGTTGTACATCCGGAGCTGCTCTCGGAACTCGTCGACGCTGAGGTTGGTTCGGAAGCCGGGAATGGATTCCAGCTTGTCGAGCGTTCCCCCCGTATGGCCGAGGGCGCGACCGCTGATCATTGGGACCAAAGCGCCGGCGGCAGCGGCCAGCGGAGCGGCGATGAGGCTAGTCTTGTCGCCCACGCCCCCAGTCGAGTGTTTATCCACTTTGACGCCTGGAACCGAGGAGAGGTCGATCACCTCCCCAGAGCCGAGCATCGTGTTGCAGAGGACCGTGACTTCGTTGTCGGTCATCCCTGAATAGAAAGTGGCCATCAGGAAAGCCGACATCTGGTAGTCCGGGATTTGGTCCTGCGTATACGCGTTGATGAGGAACTGAATCTCCTCGGCGGAGAGCTCTTCCCCGTCGCGTTTGCGCTGAATAAGGTCAACTGTACGCATGAATTGAGTAGGGTATCACTTTATCTGGTTGAAAGTAAAGGAAACTATGAAGTTAGTTTGACCCGTCCAGAGAATCTCGATGGAGCGGCAAATAGGACAGATGAGGCGTTATATGCGATCTGACAAGAACCTGGAGAGGAGGAGATCCGAAAAATAAAATTTGTCCGGCAATTGCGACTGTAACAGAATTGTAACAGAATAATTCTTGCCTATGACGCGTCTCACCTCCCCTCGAACGCACGTCGCGGCTGTCCGGCCACGCGGGCAGTACATTGATCAACTTCTTTATTTTGTGACGGCTTTCTCGCTCTGCCTAGCCGCGTACGGATGCGGCTCAGCGACTTCCGTGCAAGCTATCGAAGGACGCCGGCAGGCAAAGGAAACCGAGACCGCAGCGGTAGGTGTTGTCAAACCGAAGCTTGAGACCTTGTCTCATGACGTGGTACTCAACGGAGAATTCCGTCCATACCAAGTGGCAGACCTGCATGCCAAGGTAGCCGGATACCTACGCAAAATTACGGTCGATGTCGGCTC
>DASRHX010001045.1:0-5189 GCA_035650295.1 Bryobacteraceae bacterium
AGCCTGACGATCACGGGCTTCGATAACGCGCGGTCGATCTCCACTCTTGCCTTTACCTGGTATCACAAGGACGGTTCGGTGATTGGTGGAGCGCCACTGGTGAGCCAGGTTGGCGCCATCTTCGCAAATTTCTTCAAGAACGCCGCGGGAGGCGGCGGATTCGCCGCCACGGCTTCCTTCCCGGTGAGCGGTGCGACAACAAACGTCGTTGCCATCGAGATCGAAGCCGTGAACAGTGCCGGAGCTACTCGCGCCGCTCGGATCACGTTTTAGTCATCATGTAAGTGTGCCGTCCGTTGCTCTGACAATCGCCGGATCGGATCCCAGCGGAGGCGCTGGCATTCAAGCGGATCTGAAGACGTTTCACCAGTTCGGCGTCTACGGCGAAGCGGTCATCACGCTACTCACCGTGCAAAACACACACCGCGTATCGCGCGTGGATGTCATGGCGCCGGATCTGGTGATCGCTCAATTGAACGCCGTGATCGAAGATATTCCGCCGCAAGCGGCCAAGACCGGGGCGCTAGGCAATCGCGAGGTCGTCGAGGCATTGGCCGCGCGGGCAGCAGCGTTCAGTTTCCCGCTGGTGGTCGATCCGGTGATGATCAGCAAGCATGGCGCGCCGCTCCTGGGCGATGATGCCGCCGATGCCCTTCGCGAGCGCGTCATTCCAGTGGCGACTGTCATCACGCCGAATTTGTTCGAAGCACAGGTTTTGGCGCGCCGTAAGGTCGAGTCGCTCGACGACGCCCATGATGCAGCCCGCGCAATTTGCGATCTGGGCGCTCGAGCGGCGCTGGTGAAAGGCGGTCATCTAGACGATGGAGGCGCGACCGACGTGCTGTGCGTGGGGGGCGAGTTCCACGTCTACCCGGCGAGGCGCGTCGACACGCGCCACACGCATGGCACTGGATGTACTTATTCGGCGGCAATCACCGCGTGTCTGGCGCTCGGGCTCGACATTCCCCACGCTGTCGCGCGTGCGAAAAGATTCATCGCCGCTGCGATCGAGAAAAACCCCGGCCTCGGTGGAGGCCAGGGGCCTGTGAATCACTTTGCGGAGACGGATTAGTATGAGCGCACAGGCGCGGCCCGTTGGGCCAGCGTCCGTTGTGCGCGTTTCAATATTTCGGCACTGAGGGATCGACCTGATCGGACCAGGCCGTGATGCCGCCCTTGAGGTTCGTCAGTTTCGAGAAGCCCTGGGTCTTGAGGAAGTCAATCGCCTTCGCCGAGCGGCCGCCCATTTTGCAGTGCACGACCATGTCGGCGTTGGGGTCGAGCTCGTTCACGCGCTTTGGGAGATCGCCCAGCGGGATGAGGATCGATCCGGGAATGCGCCCGATCTGGAATTCATTGGGTTCCCGAACGTCCAGCAGGACGAACTTGTCGCCCGAGTCGATCTTAGCCTTCAGGCCTTTCGCGTCAATCTCGCCCATGGCCGGTGCTCCTCCTGTGGGCTGCGGTGGCGGCGCCGCCGGAATTCCGCAGAACTGTTCGTAGTCGATTAATTTGGTGACGGTCGGATGGTCGCCGCAGGCCGGACATTCCGGATTGCGGCGTAGCTTGAGTTCGCGAAACTTCATGCCGAGAGCATCGTAGAGCATGAGGCGCCCTACCAGGGGGTCGCCCTTGCCGAGGATGAGCTTCACGACTTCGGTGGCCTGAACGAGGCCGACGATGCCGGGCAAGATTCCCAGCACGCCGCCTTCGGCGCAACTCGGGACGAGCCCTGGGGGCGGCGGTTCGGGATACAGGCAGCGGTAGCAAGGTCCACCAGGATACGCGAAAACGGTCGCCTGTCCTTCAAAGCGGAAAATCGAGCCATAGGCGTTCGGCTTCTTCAGGAGCACGCAGGCGTCGTTCACCAGGTAACGCGTGGGGAAGTTGTCAGTTCCATCGGCGACGATGTCATAGTCCTTGATGATGTCGAGCGCGTTGTCGCTTCGCAATGCCACTTCGTGCCGAATCACCTTGACGAACGGATTGATGTCGTTCATCGATTCGATAGCGGAATCGATCTTGGGTTTGCCCACGTCCTTGGTGCCGTGAATGACCTGGCGCTGCAGGTTAGAGAAATCGACGACGTCGAAATCGACGAGACCGATCGTGCCGACGCCGGCCGCCGTTAGATACAAGGCCATCGGCGCGCCCAAGCCGCCCGTTCCCACGAGCAGCACCTTGGCCGCTTTCAACTTCTCCTGACCTTCCACGCCTACTTCGGGCATGATGAGGTGCCGCGAGTAACGCTGGATTTCTTCTTGTGATAACGCCACGTTCAGCGTCCTCCAGCGATTGACGGGACGATGGTGACCGTGTCGGTCGCGGCCACCGGGGTCTTGTCCTTGTTCATGTAACGGATGTCTTCGTCGTTGACGTAGACGTTGACGAAGCTGCGCAGCTTGCCTTCGTCGGTGTAGAGGTTCTGCTTCAGGCCGGGATACGCGGTGGTCAACGCGCCGAGAATCTCACTCACCGTCGCTCCTGCCACCTCGACGCTGTCCTGTTTATCCGTGAATTGACGCAACGGCGTCGGGATCATCACTTTCGGCATTCATGCACTCCTGTCTGTCGCGGGCAGTTCCAGCGCCTCTTCCGGCGCTTCCGTCTGCTCCATATTGGGAAGAAAACTTTTGGCGTGATCGTAGCGTCCCGCCTTCACGCTCATTACAACAAAGGAATACCACGGGCACGAGTTTTTCAAATCAGTCACGCTGAAATAGGCGTCGTGATCCGGGTGCGAATGGAAGATGCCAATGAGGTCCATCCCTCGCCCCCGCGCTTCTTTCTCGGCCTTTAAAAGATCCTCCGGCCGTAGTTCATAGCGAACCGCTTGCGGGCCCTGGTGCACATTTTCGAGCGGAAGCGCAACGGTAACGGTCTTCGTTTCGCCGTCGCTGACCCCGAGCATCGCGCCACAACATTCGTTGGGAAATACGGCCTCGGCGTGCTCGATCATTACCTGCCAGGGGTCGCGTTCAATTTTGATCATGCGGTGCGCCAGTCCATTTCTGGATCGTCCCAGAAATGTTCGCTCAGATATTTGTCCGCCGCATCGCAAAAGACCGTCACAATGAAGCCGCGCTCGCCGTTTGCGACGAGCCGCCGGGCGACCTTCGATGCCGCAACAACGTTGCCTCCGGAGGAGATGCCAACCAACAGCCCTTCGGACTCCGCAAGGCGGCGCACCATCTTGTAGGCGTCCTCAGTTTCGACCCACAAGTTTTCGTCGGCTAGCGACTCCTCGTAGATACCCGGAACGATGGCGGATGGCATGTGCTTCAACCCTTCGAGGCCGTGGAATCCAACAGAGGGTTGCATGCTAATGCACTTCACTGCGGGTAATTCTTCGCGAAGGCGCCGCGTGGTTCCCATGAAAGTGCCCGAGGTACCCACGCCGGCGACGAAGTGAGTAATCTTATATTCTGATTGTTGTAGAATTTCTATTGCAGTAGTATTATAATGGGCCTGCCAGTTGGCGGAGTTGTTATATTGATCGGGGTAAAAATAGCGTTCGGGGTCTGCCGCATAGATTTGGCGGCATTGGCGAATTGCGCCATCGGAACCCTCGGTTGGATCGGTCAGAACCAACTCAGCTCCATATGCCTTCAGAATGCGCTTTCGCTCGGGGGAGGCGTTCAGTGGAAGGCATAGCTTTACTTTGTACCCCTTAGCCGCTCCAACCATGGCATAAGCAATGCCCGTGTTTCCGCTCGTCGCGTCGAGGATTACTTTGCCGGGCGTCAACGCCCCGCTTCGTTCCCCTTCAAGGATCATGTTCAATGCAGGCCGGTCTTTAACCGATCCTCCTGGATTGAAGTACTCGCCCTTGGCATATATTTCTACGCCAGGGAAGTCATAGGAAATACGAGGCATGTGGATCAGCGGCGTATTGCCGATCTGGGCCAAAAGATGGGTCGGAGATTCGTTGAACAGCTTGGGGGAAACGACCGCCATGTGGTTTAGGTGGGTTCGTTCGATTGTATCACCGGCCAAATACTTCACCTGGATATAGGATGTGCAGGGCCACCGAAAAGATGGGTAGATACAGGTAGTCAAATACCTTCCAAGCAATCAGCAGTCCGAGCATCATGTAGGGTCCCAAGGAGTCCCGAAGGTCCATCAACTTCTGTGCGCCACTTTCCGGGATCACGATATTCAACACGGCAAAACCGTCGAGCGGCGGAAACGGAATGAGGTTGAACGTTCCCAGTAACAAATTGAGCGAGAAGAGGATACTGAAGAAGGTGGCGAAGCCGGCAGCAATTCCACCGTTGGCTTTGACAAGTCGCGACATGCTCAGCGACCCTGGAAGCATGAAGACTCCCGTGCGCAGCCCGGCCTGGATGACAATACCTGAAATGATGACCAGAATGAAGTTCGCCACAGGCCCTGCTAATGCCATCCAACCTGAACGCCGCGGATGCCGTCGGGCCCAGTAGGGGTCAAAGGGCGCGCTGGCCCAACCCATCATCCAGGAACCTTGCCCCAAAAGAAAGCTGAGCCACGGCATGATTACCATTCCGAAAGGTTCGCGCTGAATGTGCGGCGCGGGATTCAGGGTAACTTGTCCGCCCGAATAGGCGGTAAGGTCGCCGCCCCACTTTGCGACAAGAGCGTGAGCCGCCTCATGGCATGTTGTGGAGAGCAGGAATGCCGTGTACCACAGCAGACCGAGGGCGATCATTTCTTGCATTTCCATTTGATAAGCCTAATATTTCACAAGTATTTGCGAGAGGTGTTTCTTTTCGATGACGGGAACCATCGCACCCTCGGCGGGGTAGCCAACCGGGATCAGGAGGAATGGCCGCTCATTCGCCGGCCTTCCAAGGATCCTTGCCAGGAAACCCATCGGGCTGGGTGTGTGGGCTAGGGTCGCCAGACCTGCCCAGTGAAGAGCCGCGAGCAGGAATCCGGTCGCGATTCCCACAGACTCGTTCACATAGTAATGCTTGATCTTGGAATCGCCCTGGATACCGTAATCGACGCGGAAGATGACGATTAGGTACGGCGCGGTTTCCAGGAAAGGCTTGTGCCAGTCCGTGCCGAACGGCTCCAAAGCCTGAAGCCATTCATCTGGAAATCTACTTTCGTAGTTCTGACGTTCTTCGGCTTCGGCTGCTTCGCGAATTTGGCGCTTTAGCTCAGGATCTCCGACAATCGTAAAAAGCCATGGCTGCTGGTTGGCG
>DASRHX010001046.1:0-4038 GCA_035650295.1 Bryobacteraceae bacterium
GCCCCGGCATTCGAGGAGGGCCAACGCGTTTTCGCGGTTCGATGCCCGGCGTGCGCGCGTGCCGGCACCTACTCTCTCGACTACGACACCCTACGCCAGTGGTGAATTGTCCCGATTCCCGTCGCGGCTGTCCTAATTGGGAGAGTCCGACGACTGAATGAAAACGAAAAAGCAGCCGGCGATTATGAATTTGGAGATCGGCCAGCGGTCGCCTCCCAGTCGTGTCGAGCGCCGCTGGTCCGGCAAATGGAGGCATCATGCGTATCCGCGCCGGGTGTGAGCTCAGCTTCGAGTTCACACAGACGATGCCGATGATCGTATCGCTGACCGTGCACTTCTCGCGGTTCTCCGATCTGGAGCGTCCGGATCATCTGATGACGAACCCTTCAGTCCCAATAGAAGGCTATCGCGACAGTTTTGGAAATTGGTGCAGCCGGCTCGTTGCGCCCGCGGGCCGTTTCAGCCTCGGCACGAACGCCATTGTTCGTGATCCGGGCGTGCCGGATCCGGCCGATCTGAACGCTCTGCAGCATCAAGTCCAGCACTTGCCGACGGAAACCCTGCTGTTCCTGCTTGGGAGTCGCTACTGCGAGACCGATCGCCTTTCGGACGAGGCGTGGCGCCTGTTCGGACATACGCCGCTCGGCTGGCCGCGGGTGCAGGCCATCTGCGACTTCGTCCACAACCACATCACCTTCGGCTACGAGCACTCCCGCGCCACCAGAACCGCGTCCGAAGCATACCGTGAGCGCCACGGCGTTTGCCGCGACTACGCGCATCTGGCGGCGGCGTTCTGCCGCTGCCTGAACATCCCGGCGCGCTATTGCACCGGCTACATTACCGACATCGGCCTTCCTCCGCCGTACGCGCCGATGGATTTTGCGGCGTGGATCGAAGTCTATCTCGGCGGCCGCTGGCACGCCTTCGATCCGCGCAACAACGCTCCCCGGATCGGGCGTATCCTCATCGCCCATGGCCGCGACGCCGCCGATGTGCCTCTGACCCACATCTTTGGTCCGGGCACCTTGTCGGGCTTTCGCGTCTGGGCAGAAGAAGCGCTTCCCAGCTCCGCCTTGGCGGCGCGTTGATGAGTTCACGTCCAAGGCCAAGGTCTCGCCTTTTTGGCTGTATCGCCCCATATGTCTCTCATCGTGGATCTTCAGTTCTTCCGCCATAGGTCACACAATGACGCAAGACACCGATGCACAGGCGTTGCAGGATAAAGCAGAAGCGCGTCTCGCTTCACTGAAGGAGGAAAAGTTAGTAACCCGAGTTGCCGTTCTGTCCACGTTGCTCGGACAGGGAAAAACAACCAAACGGCTTATGATCGGCATGTCGGTCGAAACGCACAAAACGTCTCCGGACTTCGATCAAAAAAAATGCAGCCAAGCAAAGAGTAGAATCATGCAGGCGTTGGGTGATATTGATTGTGACGTGTTTATCGAAATGGATCGCTAAGATATTCTCGGGGTTTCGATCCTGCGTTGTGAAGTGCGCCTTCTCAGTGGATCAACTGGTGGGCAGAAATGTCCTGACCTTCGCGAGCAGTTGACGCGGGCTGAAGGGCTTGGGTACGTAGCCATCACAGCCCGCCTCGCGCGCCTTGGCCTCATCGCCGCTCAAGGCGTACGAAGTGACGACGATGATTGGAATCGCGCGCAACGCCGGATCGGACTTGATGCGTCGGGTCGCCTCATAGCCATCGAGCAACGGAAGCTGAATATCCATCAAGATGAGGTCCGGCCGTTGAGCCGTCGCGACCTTCACCCCCTCCTCGCCGTCTTTGGCTTCGATCAGTTCGTATCCCGCGCTCGTCAGAAGATCGCGCAAGATTTGCATGTTGTCCGCCTGATCTTCCACCACCAGGATGCGCTTTGTCATTGCTGATTATCCCACCTGTTGTTCGACAGTTCTCAACGGTCTTGCGGTTTCGAAAGCCCGGTGTCCGCGGCTGCTTCGAGGCACGCATGCCGTACCTTGGCATATTGGAAAAGGCCCCGCCGGCTTCTGCCGGGCGGGGCCAATCTAGAGTGGTCGTGTTAGTTGGTGGCGACTGTCGCGGCTCGCTTCCACGCTTGATGGATTTGGCCACCGGCCGTCGCGGTCGGGTTGGTGTATTTCAGCTCGTCGGCTGTGAGCGAGGTGATGACTCGCTTATGAGCCGCCGTGCCGAGCTGGTTTGGGAAAGAGCTGCTCTCAAGCTTGAGGTTGATGGTCTTGCCCGCCTCGTCGATCGAATAGGTGCCGAAGTAGGCGATCGATCCTTGCACCACGGCCTTGTTTTCATCCGCAGTCCCCTTGGTGCGGTCGTTCGCCGCCAATTTCGGAAGGTCGGCCCGATGGATGATCAGGGCAAAGCGGCCGCTGGGATCGAACACGCTGATGCCCTTTGGATTTGCACCGAACCCTTGGAGCTTGCTGCCATCGGGGTTCACTCGCTCCCATGAGACCAGGGTCCAGGTTCCAACAAGCTGGTCCTTGAGCGACTTTTGCTGGGCCAGGGCGCTGCTCGGCAGCAAGACAAGTCCCAGCGCTGTGATCACCGAAAGACCGAAAATGTTACGACGATTCACGGTGTTTTCCTTTGGCTGTGGGAAAAATTCAGGACGCACGCCGACATCGCGCGAACGTGCGGAATGCGGGTGCCGGCGGCACCCGCGCAAACCAACGTAAGTCTATGTTCAGAATATTTATTGTGCCTGCCGACGGCATCAGTGCTGCCAATTTGGGGGAACGGAGAATTCGGTACGTCGCCGTTTTTTGGGCAGCTCTTCGGACAAGCCAGCGGCTTGCCTCTATGTGCCCAGATGGGCGTTCCGGACGTGAAGCACAATAGCGGATCGAGTAATAAAACACCGCCGGCCTCGATGGTTGCGAGCTTGATTTGCCGACGACCCCGGTCACAATCAATCTGTGGATGTGAGCTATATTGCTCAGACTCCGGACGGGCAAAGGCGTAAGCGGATAGCAATCGAAACGCCATCGCAACGCGTTCGGCCTTCAATTCGACTTTGAGCTGAACCGGAACCTGTCCGGGTGTCCGTGGCCTCGCTCCGAAACATGTCGGGCGAAAGGAAACACCATGCAATTACCTGCAATCCTGCAAGGAGAATCGGTGACCCGCCTGCTGCAAGGCGCAGCCGTCGGTGCGGTCGCAACGATGTTCGTTGGCTTTTACTGGGCTGGCTGGTCGCTCGGCAGCACCGCCGACAAGATGGCAAAAGACCGGTCGGAGCTCGCAGTCATAGCGGCGCTGGCACCCGTGTGCGCCGACAAATTCCGCGCCCTGCCGGACGCCGAGGCGAAGCAAGTCGCGCTTTCGAAGGTTGACTCGTGGAAGCGTCCGGACGAATTCCCCAAGGAGTTCGTGACCCTCCCGGGTGAATCGTACCCGAACTCCGCCCTTGTGGACGCGTGTTACACGCTGTTGTTTGCACCGAAGTCAGCCGCGCTCAAATAGGATAGCCGCGACTGAGCGGAACTCTGACGCCGTTCCGTCGGCTGCCGGCACGCGCAGCAAGCGCCACGCCGCCACCGCGTCGAGCAAGGCTATAACGCGCGCGGTCTTTGAATGAATCGTCGCCTGCCTCCCCATGAGCTTGACGACGTCTCACGCAATGTCGGTAAACCAGCTCGGTCCGAGGGTGTGTGAGCAAGATCGACGGAGAAAAACAATGCGAAAATCCTTGCAATTTGCTCTCGCAGCCGGATCGACGTTCATTTTTGCTTCGGCGGCGATGGCCCAAGACGCCACGGTACGACTCAGTCCGCTATTCCTGGTCCAACCGCAGATTGCCCAAGAGCACGCGCCATACTCGGTGCTGCCCGCGATGATTTGGCGTGCGCCGGTTTTCCCGCACACATGGGAAGTGCAAGCGGTTGTGCCGTTCACATTGGAGGACACGCGCGCCCCGGCCCGTGCGTCCAAGCCAAACTGAGCGCAGGTACTAGTAAAGGGCGTCTGTCGTCACCATACAACTTCAAGGAGGAGGGACCTCAGGAGGATCGCCAGATGTGGCTCTATGTCCAAATGTGGTT
>DASRHX010001047.1:0-3557 GCA_035650295.1 Bryobacteraceae bacterium
TGGCCGTTCTCCAATAGCCAACCACGGCTTGCCCGATGATCGGCGCTAAACCGATCACGGGCTCACCCAGATCGGGCTCCGTCATCGCCCCATGGATAGGGTATTCGGCGGGCCCACCCCGGCAAGTTAAAGATTGGAAAGCTGGCAATCCAAGCCGGGGCATCGACCGACAATTTGGACTTAAATGTGCCGCAAGTCTCCGAAAGATTGGAATTTTGGGGGTCCCGGCGCGTGGATTTGTCTTGCTCCTGAACGAAACCCGCGCTTGGATGTCACATTAGAGGGGGAGAAGTCGTGCGTATCGTTAGCCGCCGTACACTGATAACTGGAGTTTCCGCCACCGCCGTCGCCCTGGGGCTTGGCGGTTGTATGACCACGCAAACCCAAACGACGCGATCGAGGGAGGTCAATCCCGCCTTCCGCCGGAAGGAGGTTGAATACGCCACGCGAGAGCCCCGCGGCACGATCGTCGTGGATCCGGCGGAGCACTTCCTCTATTTCGTGGAGGATGGGGGCCGCGCCATGCGTTACGGCGTCGGCGTCGGCAGTGAAGGATTTTCGTGGTCAGGCGTCGCCAGGGTGCACGACAAACAGGAATGGCCTGACTGGTATCCCACCCCGGAAATCCTGCAGCGCCGGCCCGAGGTCATCCCCCATTTGACGGAACTGCAAAGTGGTATCGGGATGCCGGGCGGCCCCGATAACCCGCTCGGCGCGCGCGCGCTCTACCTGTGGCAGGGAAAGAAGGACACACTTTACCGGATCCACGGCACCAATGAACCCTGGACCATCGGGGCAAATGTTTCCTCCGGGTGTATCCGCCTGACCAACGAGGACGCCGTCGATCTCTACGAGAAGGCGCCAATCGGCACCAGAGTCGTAGTGCTCGCATCGGCTGTCGGCTAGCGACCTGGTCTCAACGCACCTCGTCAAAGACACCATCAAGCCGCGTCACGGCTGCCACCCAAGCTGGCCGCACTCTCTTTAGGCGCCATCGCATCCAGCAGATTTTGCACTTCTTGACGCGCGGTGGCATGCGACAGTGTGGGACGCGTTCCCAATGTCGTTTCCTTTCACCTCGTCAAAAGCGGTCAGGCCACGCGGATAAAACTCACGGAAGATGAGGCGTTCGGCAATTCCGTCAATGCAGCGAAAAGCCAACCGCTCCGACAACTCCTGCAATTTTTCGCCCATCAGCCGCTTGTTCCGCGAGGAAATCATCGAGAGCCGATTACGCCATACGATCCAGTCGGTGGGAGCCTGGTTGAGCAGGCTGCGCTCATTGCGCGCGTGCAGAACAATCTCGGCGTAGTGGCTCGGGCCGGTGAGTTCCAGCGTCTTCGGCTCCACCGCGGCGAGCACGTCAAAGTCCACGAAGCTGTCATTCAGCGGGGTTACCAAGGTATCGGCCATCGCATGGACCAGCGACGTGAGATGGCTTTGGTGCCGGGGGGTGTCGATGACTATGAAGTTGTGGCTTTTGGCCACGTCCTCGACCGCTTCAACCAGCTGGTCATAGACCAGCGCCTCTTCCTCGGCGGTGCGTGAAACAGTCTGCTCGCCGATGCAAACATGTGTCGGAATTCCGAGGTCTTGGCCTACATGGGCCGCCCATTCGCGTCTGTTCTCGACGTACCGGGTAAGACTCCTTTGCCTGGAGTCCAGATCGATGGTGGCTACCGTGTGCCCCGCTTTAATCAGCGCGACTGCTATATGAATTGCAATCGTCGATTTGCCTTAGCCGCCCTTTTTCGTTGGCGACGACAATAATCCGGCTACCCTCGGTCTGAACTGCACGTGGTAATGACATGCTGCGCTCCCCAGCGACGCTGTTTTTTTGCCCACTGAACCATTGACCTGATTCGAATGTCTTGTCACGAACAAAGGCAATTTTCGTTTTGCTCCGAAATATTGGCAAACTGGATGAGCGGGTTTGCCGATGAGAGCCGAGATTGTTTCACTAAAGCCCGTTGCACAGGCGGTGGCGCTAGGCCATTTGAATTTGAACCCCCATTCAGAAACGATTCCGTTTGTCGCGATGAGAATCGTTTTCGGAGCGGTTGAGTCAAAAATGCAACACTCCATCGAGCGACTGCAATGATGCGCTTTCTGAGTGAATCAGTTATTCAGGAGCGGTTGCGTAATACCGCGCAGGCGCCTTGGGCGCGGCGAATGCTTTCGCACAGATTTTCGGCAACCTGCCGGGTGTTTGCTCCAACCCGGACCTGATAGAACGTGCGGGTTCCTCGGCTGAGGAAGCGGCTCGCGATAATGCTCGGGTCATGTCCCTGCAACAGATTGGCATGCCGTTTTGCAATTGCGGCGTAGCTACGCAACGCGCCCTCGCGCGAGAATCCCGCGCTGAGCTGCACACCCCAGGGAGCTGACGCTACGACCGCAACCCGTTGTTCCAATTCCTGGACGAATGGATTGGGCGCGCGTTTCAGAATCGCCACGAGATGTTGGCAATTGGGCACAGGCTCGGTCGGCTTGTCCACTGTTCCGGCTTTGGCCCAGTCTTCGAGCGAGACACCGGTGATCGCCAAGACATAGGCGCGGGTCTCCGCTGGCATTCCACCCCGGCCACCGAGATAATCGCGCAGTCGTTGCGGGCCGCCATTATAGGCTGCGGCCGCAAGTCCCAGGCTGCCGAATTCGGCGCGCAGCTCACTGAGGAACTCCGCGGATTTCGGCAAGGCCTGGATCGGATCAAATGGGTCGAGCAATCCCCGCTCGAGTGCCGTCCGAGGCATGAACTGCGCGATACCCTGCGCGCGATCTCCGCTCCGCGTTCGCGGACCAACGGCGTCCGGTTGGAACCGACTTTCCTGCCAAATCACGCGAGCGAAGAAGTCGAGCGGAAGCCGGTTGGCCGCTGCCGCCGATTCAATGATCAGGCAGATGGACTGAGATGTTGAACTCGGCGGCGGCTGTGTTACTGGCGCGGCGGTTTGCGTTTCCGCCAGTCCGACCGCCGGCGCCAGGCATATTATTGGCGCTATTGCCGAACGCAGAACCCACAGGCCGGACGAAGGCCCTCGCCAGAGCCGTGAGGAGATGTGCATCATTCCGGCCCAAGGTCCGAGTTGCACGGCAGTGACCTTTAGTTTTCCCGCCCCAGGCGGTTTTGCAGCAAAGCATTACAGGCGCCAAACGTCGATTTGCGCCGCAGGTTCCGGTGTTTCGATCCGAAGACCGCAGTTACCGGAACAGCCGCGAGCTAATACTATGGCTGGAGATGAAAAAAATGCTGCCCGCCCGCAACGATCCGAGTCGCCCCGAAGCTCCCGACGATGCGAATTTTCAGCGCTGCCGCTGGTTCCTGCCGTTGCCCGGCTGCCGGATCGAGCGCTTGTCCGCATGGGCGCGGTCGAGCCGGGCGCCGGCGATATCATTCAGCATGCCGGAAAAGCCGCCGCCGCGCCTATCCTGCTGGATCTGAGGGCGCGGACGTCCCTGCCCTTCGCCGCGGTCGCCGCGGTCGCCGCGGCCTTGCGCATCGGCTACGGACGGCAGGGCCATGACCCATGCCGCGAGTACGGCGAGGACCAGTTTCC